>CAYMPX010000118.1:0-8503 GCA_964392135.1 uncultured Methylomarinum sp. | reverse complement strand
CAAGGTTTTGCTACCCACGTCGAAGCCAAGTCGCCCCCAAGAGGCTGTATTATACAATATTTATCCATAGACTGCCATTTCAATTTAAAACTTAAAGACAGCAATATGCGATATTTCCTCGTTCCCACGCTCCCGCAATGGTCACGGAGGGTGCTGATTTTAAATAATGTAGCAGCTCTAAACTAATGATTTTGTTATTCTTATGTTTTTTAAATAATTATAAATCATAAAAGTAAAGAGCTCTTCAAGTGAAAATTAGAGAGTATTTATGTTTAGTTTACATTGTGCCGAATCAGCACCCGATAAATTAGACTTTAAAATGAGCAATAGCACGCTTGAGAGAATAAAAATTATCGTCTGCTAATGGTTTTTCATAGCGTAAGTGTATAAAAATACCGGTTATTTTATTTATCTTATCAGCCAGCTCAGGATGTTGCTTCTGAGCGCGTAGAGAAAATGCCCGCGCGGTCTCGCCATTTTGTTTATGAATCCCGGCTTTAGCAAGTTTTTTACAAAACTGTTGATACAGTATTAATTCTTTATCTATTTTTGACGGTTTATTGTTTAAAATAAACCAGGCCAAAAAGCCGGTGATCAAACCGATAGATGCGACCAACCAATAAATCATCGATTTAATGGAGTGAATCCCTAATGACGCTAAAAATTCAGACTGATTGGCACTGCTATAATTAATCACCCAGCGTTGCCAGCCGTAATCAACGCTACGCCAGGCTTGCCTCAGTTGTTTCATCCATGCCAGCGCTTTACCGGCATTAACATGAAACAGGGTAAAGTTAACCATCCCCGTTGCAATTTGCAAATCAATATTGACATCTTGTTCAATACGTTCAGGTGCAATCGCTGCCGTGGGATCAAACCGTGTCCAGCCTTTACCTTGCAACCAGACCTCCGTCCAGGCATGGGCATTGGCTTGCTTAATTTCCAAAAACCCGCCGATTTCATTAAGCGCTCCGCCCTGGTAACCTCCAACCACGCGTGCCGGAAGCCCTGCAACGCGCATTAAATAGACAAATGCCGTGGCATAATGACTGCAAAAACCATATCGACTTTCGAATAAAAAAGTTTCAATCGGGTTATCTTCCATTAAAGGCGGCATTAAGGTGTAATGAAAATCTTCATTTGTGAAATGCCCTAAAACCGATTGAATAAAAACCTCAGCCAATTGATCAAAGCCATGAAGTTGCGAAACTAATTTTATGATTCTTTCTGAGGGCTCAGCGGGTAATTGCAGGTTATCTTTACGCTCTGTTTGGGTGATATAGCCGGTATTATAGTGAGGGTATGAGCTGATTTTATATTCGGCACGCGCATTGGTATTATCCGAATTTATTAACTGATACAGTGCATTTTTCTTTAAAGACTGGGGATAGATGGCTGGCATATCTAATGCAAACACCCAGTTTTTATCCTGAGGTTCCATCATCAAGGTGTATTGATAAGCGTTTCCTGTATACGACGGTTTATCCATATATTTATGGAACAACAGGTTTTTAGTCTCCGTCCAGCGTTTACCGTCGGTATAAGAGAAAACCGGTCCCCGCCAATAGCGTTGATTAGGGGGTGGCAGATCACCTGCAAACTTTACTCTAAACACCAGCTCATCTGACATGCCTAACTGGCTAATGGATCCTGGTTCTAAACTATCCGTTAATCCTGATCTTGCGGTATGTTGCTGATCAAACAGCAGCCATCGAGGTGCATCGACTCGTGGAAATAAAATAAACAATACAATCGCTAAAGGCAGCGCTTGTAAAATAATAATCCCCGCCGTTTTTAATGCCGGTAATGTCTCTGGTTTATAGCTGTTAATGGAGACTAAAGTTGCCAGTAAAACACAGCAGACAAATAAGATGTACCCTGCCATCAACAGGCTTTGTTGAAACAGAAATTGCGAAGTTGCCACAATAAACGCCAGGTAACTAACCAGATACAGGTCTCTTTGCTGTTTAATTTCCAGTAATTTCAGCCCTAATGCGGTCATAAATAAACTCGTCCCTGCATCTCGTCCCAATAGACCCTGATGCTGACTATAAAGCAAGCCCAATGCGGACACAGTTAATAAAAAGATAACGATATTATTGGGTAAATAATTGGGTTTCCAGATACCTGTAAAACGCCAAACTAATAGCAGATTAAAAAAAGCAAACAAGGGCATAGGAATATGGTTAATATGCGGTGCTGTAATCAGACCGATTGCAACCAATAGAAAAATAACGGTGCGTTGCTTAGGCTCTAAACTCATCTAAAACAAAGCCAATGCGTGCAGACACTTGTCATAATGTGCCAGACCATGATCAGGCTCTAATTTAATACCCGGAATACTGAAGCCATAATGCAATCCCCGTTTTTCAGCATCAATCACCCAGCGGCATAATTGGCTTAAGCGCTGTTCCACATTATGCCCTGGCGTTTGCTCATAATTTAGCCAAAGCGCTGTTAAGTTATCCCCGGCATATTGCTTGGTGAATAAACCCTGACCTTTGGCAAAGGCTTTCCAGTGTATATGTTTAATTGAATCCCCTGGTTGATATTCTTTAAGCCCGTAAAAATCATCACTGCCTTTTTGTGAAATACTGTTTTGCAAGGTCTGTGCATGACTTCCTTCCGCTTCGGGAAAAGGCTGTTCTATGGGGTTAGGTTTTGGATATATCAATGCCTGCGCTGAAAACCGTAACGGTGACCAGGTACGAAACAACCCTAATGGATAAGTGCTGGAAATGGTTACTGTTTCAATGTCATGCCAGCCTCTTTGAGAACTTGCCGAATACAGTATCAGGCATTTTTTTTCCTGCCCTGCCAAGGTGAAATCCAATGTGTTATCCAAGCCTATTTGTAAACTAAATCGCTCCGTTTTGTTGGGATTATCAATTACTATCTCAAACCCTGTGGCTTCTCCAGCAAAAACTGCCTGACTGTGTCCTTGCGTTAATACCAGACCTGCCAATGATTTGAAGCTATGCAGGATAGTAATAAAGAAAATACTGGCTAATAGAAAAGCCAATAAATAAGCCAGGTTATTGTTATAAATAAAAGCCATCAACAACAGTAAAGCAATTAAAACTACAAAGCCTAAGCCGCGTTGCGTTGGCAAAATAAATATGCGTCGATGGGTTAATGTAATTTGCTTACGCCTTGCTTTTTCGCCTTTAATAAAACGAGTTAAATTAAAGCGTTGGGTTAGATCTAAATTCACAAAAAAAGTATCCCGTTTTTAGTTACCGGCTGTAAAGACAATCCTTTAGGGTTGTGCTTACTCTGTATCAGCGCGACCACAAGAGATCATTCCCTACGAAACTGCAACGCTATGAAGCATGGGGGCAACAATCGCTTCAGAATCTGTACTGCCAGCGCGTAATCGATGGCCTGCAACTGCGGGTAATACGGCCTGCACATCATCAGGTAACACTGCCTGTCTGCCATCCATATAAGCCCAGGCTTTAGCCGCTGTTAATAAGGCTAAGCCGGCTCTAGGTGACAAACCACAATGATAGTCAGTGGATTCTCTGGTAAAATTGATTAAATCTTGCAGATAATCCAGTAGAGCCGGTGAGACATGTACCTCCGTTACTTGTTGTTGAATACGGGCTAATTGCTCAGTATTTAATTGTCTCGTTAAAGTCTCGATTAAGCTTTGGCGACTACACCCTTCTAATAATGCCCGTTCTGCTTGCTGGTTAGGATAACCCAATTCAATTCGCATTAAAAAACGATCTAACTGAGACTCGGGTAATGGAAAAGTACCAATTTGGTGTGAGGGATTTTGCGTGGCAATAACAAAAAAAGGCTGGGGTAAGTCGTAGGTTTTGCCTTCTACTGTCACTTGATGCTCTTCCATTGCTTCCAGCAATGCACTTTGCGCTTTGGGTGTGGAGCGATTAATTTCATCGGCTAAAATCATTTGATTAAACAATGGCCCCGGATGAAATGTAAACTGGCTATTTTCTACATCAAAGATCGACGCGCCAATAATATCTGCCGGTAAAATATCACTGGTAAATTGAATGCGTTGATAATTCAGGCCTAATAATTTGGCTAAGGTATGCGATAAGGTTGTTTTACCGACTCCCGGTAAATCTTCAATTAATAAATGTCCCTTGGCTAATAGGCAGCACACTGCCAATTTAATTTGTAACTCTTTACCTAAAATGATTTGATTAGCTGATTTCAGCAACGGTTTAAGCACATTGTCCATAATGAAAAAACTCTGGAATAATAAAGGAATGGTTACGACTGATCACTTGCTAATGGATTTTAAGGCGAATGGAGGATTGTTAAATTTTAGCACTCGCCCACATTAGGCGAGTGGTGAATTATTGAATCTTAGCACTCGCTCACACTTATTATACTTTGCCTGGTCACGGATACATTATTATAGCGAGTTGATTTTTACCGAATAGACATGGCTAATCCATATCAATCTGACTATTATCTAAAAATTTATGGGCATATTTTAAATACACTTTTTCTTCAATAAAGACATCAAATAAATCGGGGTCTACATGATTACCCTCTTTCATTTTTGTCAGAATGGCGATTGCCTCTGATAATGTTTTACCTTTTTTATAAGGTCGGTCTTTTGCGGTGAGTGCTTCAAAAATATCGGCAATTGCCATAGTGCGTGCCTGGATAGACATGTCTTCACGTTTCAAGCCGTTTGGGTAACCCTTTCCATCCATCCGTTCATGGTGTCCACCGGCATATTCAGGGACATTTTCAAGATGTTTAGGAAAGTTAATCTTACCCAGCATGGATATCGTTGCATTAACATGATGATTGATAATGCCTCTTTCTTCACTGGTTAATGTCCCTCTGGCGATGCACAAATTATCGACTTCATTTTTCGATAATACCGGAAGGCTTATATTGGAAAGTATCCAGTACCGTTCACTCATTGCCAAAATCCGATTCTGGTCTTGTTGACCCATAAACTCGCCACCGATATTGGTTTTTTGAATAAAAGAAAAATCATTTTCAATGGTATTTATCCTGTCTTGATACGCCTTTTCTATCTGCTCTTTATTGCCTGGTGATACGTTTATTTGTTTAAGCATTGCAATTTCAGCATCCCGCTTTAACACTTCAAAGCGGGTTTCAATGAGCTCGATTCGGTCGAAAATGGTTTCTAACTTGGTGGATTTATCAACCACATATTCCGGCGTGGTGATTTTTCCACAATCATGTAACCAACCCGCTGTTTTTAATTCATAGCGGTCTTTATCGGTCATCGAAAAATCCTTAAGGTAATGTCCTTTACTATTATGAGCTGCCTCAGCCAAAAGCAGGGTTAATTCAGGCACTCTACGGCAATGGCCACCGGTATAAGGTGATTTATCATCAATGGCAGTCGCAATTAACTGAATTAATGACTCAAACATGCCCTCCAGATCTTCAATTAAATGCTGCTTGGTTAATACCGTGGCAGCAAAAGAGGCTAACGTTTCGGTGAATCGCTGGGAAATTTCATCAAAAGCAATGATTTCAGTGGATGTTTTATCTATTGCATTAATTAACTGTAAAACGCCAATGATATCGCCTTCGTGATTTTTCATTGGGACGGATAAAAAAGATTCTGAACGGTAGTTATTTAATTGATCAAACTTTTTGGTACCTGAAAAATCAAAGGTTTCATCGGTGTAGGCATTTACTATATTGATCGTAATATTTTTATGGTAGGTACAGCTCACAACATTTGAATTGTTTTTATTACCATCGGCTAAAAACAAAGGAATCGGCAGGATGTCAACTGCATTTCCAGAAACACCACCCAACGAGATGCCTAAAGACTTGGACTGTACAATTTCCATGGACATTGCATTACCCTGCACAAGATATAAAGTCCCGCCATCCGCGCCGGTGATTCTAATTGCGCCCTCCACTATATCTTGCAATAATTTTGCTGGATTTTTTTCCGCTGAAATAGCAATTCCAATCTTAATTAACTCATCAAGTTGATTAATAATTCTTTGTTCCGTCATATTTCATTTATTCAGTTAGTTCGTTTTTAAAAGGGAAAGCAAGTCGTTGCGCTATAATCTCGCGCCAATTGATTTATTTAGGATACTCATTATTCATGTCCGTCTACACCCGCATTAGCCCATCACAATTAAAAGTTTTTTTAGAGAACTATGCTTTAGGAGAGTTAATTAATTTTTCAGGTATTCAAGCCGGTATAGAAAATACTAACTATAGGGTAAATACCGGTAAAGGTCAGTTTATTTTAACCGTGTACGAATCATTAACTGCTACCGAAGTTCCTCCCTTTCTAGCATTACTCAAGCAACTGGCAAGTCATCATTTTTCGGTTCCTAACCCTCAGAAAAATAAATTGGGACAGAGCCTGAATACTTTAGAAGGAAAACCGGCCGCCCTGTTTAATTGTTTACCCGGTCACTCTATCAATCAGCCAACGCCAGGTCAATGTGAAGAAACAGGTCGATTTTTAGCACAATTACATCTACAGCCTGATAACCGTATTAATCATACAAACCCTAATAACCTAAAAGGTTGCCAGTTGCTGTTTGAGAGCATAAAATCATCGTTAAACAAAAAAGATAGTGACCTTATCTATGCTGAATTGCAAAATCAGTCTAGTCTGCCCATTGCTGATTTACCTGGCGGTGTTATTCATGCTGATTTATTTAAAGACAATGTGTTGTTTAATCAAGGTCATATCAGTGGTGTGTTAGATTTCTACAATGCCTGTCATGAGGTTTTTATCTTTGACATTGCGGTGACTGCCAATGACTGGTGTATGGAAGATGAATCTATTAATCCTCAGAAATTCAGGGCATTATTGTCCGGGTATCAAACGCTTAGAGTATTAACTGAAGCCGAAACAACGTATTTACCGCAGTATCTTAGGCTAACCGCCTTACGTTTTTGGCTTTCAAGACTAGCTCATCAACAGCAGACTAAAAAAGCGGAACTGACATTAATCAAAGACCCTTTGGTTTTTCGTCGTATACTTGAATTTCATCGCTCAAGGACAAACAGTAATGACACAGGCATACCAATTAACGGATGTTAACTATGCTTATGCTAAAACGCTGGCATTATCTTTAACTGAATTAACCATTCAAGCGCATAAAATCACAGCGTTAATTGGCCCCAATGGCTGTGGAAAAAGTACCTTGCTTAATCTGTTGGCATTTTTACAGCCCAGGCAACAGGGACAGATACAATTTTTTGCTGAATCAGTGAATCATAAAAATACCGCTGCCTTGAGCAAGCGCATTGCTTTTATACCTCAGAAACCTTATATGCTAAGAGGTTCTGTTGTGGACAACCTTAATTTAACCCTGCGCTTTCATCATATAAAAGATAACCGAAGCGCACGGATAAACAGCTCACTCGAAATGTTGGGGGTTGCTCAGCTAAGCCAGAAAAATGCCAGGCAGTTATCGGGTGGTGAACAACAAAAAGTCGCATTGGCGCGAGCGATCATTAGTCATCCTGATGTATTGCTAATGGACGAACCCTTTAGTTATCTTGATCATCATAGCGAACAGTTACTAGAGCAATTTATCCACAGCTATGTAAAAGAACAGGGAAAAACTGTGATATTCAGTACCCACAACCGTCTTCAAGGTATCGCGATAGCTGATGATGTTATTTCTTTGATTAAAGGACAATCCGTGAAAACCCCTTTAATTAATTTATTTCAAGGCTGCGTTAAAGATCAACGATTTGATACCGGGAAAATTCAAATCCTATTAGCGGATAACAGACAGGATTATCAACATGTTTCGATAGATCCGCATGAAATTGTGTTATCAACAGAGACTCTAAGCTCAAGTATGCGTAATCAATACCAAGGAAAAGTCACGGCTATTAGCGATGAACAGGGACAAATAAGAGTCTCTATTTTAGCTGGGGAATTGTTTCAGGTATTAATTACCCCGCAAGCACTGAAACAACTGAATATTTCATTAGGTGTATTACTCTGGATTAATTTTAAATCGAATGCCTTATTAGCCTTTTAAATTTAAGATTCAATTAATAATGCCGATAACTTTAGTATGAAAAAAATTAAATTACCCAGCACTACTGTTTTAATTCTAGCCAGTCTCGGTGCCTTTTGGTTAGCGGGTAGAATGAACCCAGGGTTTAACCCTGTCGGGATAATGATTTTACTGCTAATTCCTGTGTTTATTGTTAACTTTTTATATCCACAAAATGAAATAGACGAGCTATTTGAATATCCCGAGCCGTCAACTGAGGAAGAAACTGAAGAAGAAGAAAAAAAAGAAGAACAGCAACAACAAGCGGCATCAGGTGAATTAGTCGATGATACTGAAGAAACATAATGTGTTCAGACTTAGACTTAATCTGATATCTTTAAAATTCAATCGTAATCAACAATATCTTCGCCAAAATGAAAGACTACCCATTTTCACTGTACTTGTGAACTGTAAGTGATTGGTTTTAATGCATCTCCTTACACACAAGTATCATAACAACCTAAGATCAATAAGTTACAGTG
>CAYMPX010000117.1:0-8507 GCA_964392135.1 uncultured Methylomarinum sp. | reverse complement strand
GAACTACCGCCGCTTATCTGACCAATCACTCTTACTTGCTGTTGATAAACGCCTTGAAAACCGCCAACCATCACCGCAACCAAGGGGTCTCTAACATACTTAGATAATCCTTTTTCAATAGCACGAGCAAGCTCAGAGGGAGTTTTACCCGATGCTAATAAATCATCAAGTAACGGTGTATTTATTTTTCCATCAGGTCTGACGGTCACCCCTCTCGAAATATCAGGATTATCCCATACAAAAATCTCAATCGAATCACCTGGTCCAATAATATAAGTATAGTCTGAGGGTAATTCCGTTTCACTATCTAATGGTGGATAAGCACACCCCATCAGATACAACATAGATAACATAATTATCCCTCCTCTAAGTCTAGCCATACCATTCTCCTAATCTAAAAATATTATACAACTGTAATATATTGAAAATCGCATTACAATAGAACCTGGATAAATCATTTATTGTCACAAACCGCTAGTTTAAAACTATGCACTTTCAGTGTAAGGCTTTAGCATTTAAATAGAATCGTGGAGCGATACATTGCTTTACCCGATAACGACTTTAAGTCGTTTTAAAAACAACCTATGGACTTTAGTCCATAGTGGTTGAGTTTCCTTATTACCCATGAGCTCCGCTATTTTAAAAACACCAACAACACACCTCGTCATTCCTGCATTTTCTTAGCAGGAATGATATAGTATTACAGTTATTCCAGTCTTTAGTTTATATCACATGACGGAAGCTCATGGGTAATCAGATTCATTTTTTATTTCGACAAGTAATTTTTCAATTATTTTTCTTTCTGAGAATTTTTTCCCTTTAGCCAATTGGAGTGCTTGCTTTAGCTCTGAAGCTGAGGTCATTTTATCACCTGATTTATAATAGCCTATAGCAAGATGATATCTGAATACAGGGGTATCTGAAGCAACCATAACAACTTTATTAAATGCAGCCATCGCTTTATCAATATCCCCACTTTTTAATTGAGCCCATCCATAACTATCTAAAAAATAAGGATTAAGAGACTGCTTAAATACCTCAGTCAATTCTAATGCTTTTTTAACTAAATTTGAATCATCATAATGATCAAGGTATAGAGTCGCTAGATTATTTCTTGCAACATGATGCCCAGAATTAATTGAAAGTATCTTTTTGTATTGTTCAACAGCTTTATCAAAAGCCTGACCTTGCTCATAATATGATGCTAATCGTAATAACAAGCTCGTATTTTCAGGATCAATTGTCAAGCCATCAATATATGCTTTATATTCAGCATTCTTATCGTCCACCATTGAATACAAGCGACCTAACTCAGAATAAAGTACGGTATGGTTTAATCCTTCATGCTGCAAGGATTCTCTTATAAAAGCAATGGCTTTTTTATAGTGTTTAGAACGCAGCATAATCTGGTTTTTCAATAAATAGCCAGACATCAGCTTAGGGTAACTTTTAATAAAGCCATCCAGATAAGCATCAAATTTCACTGGCTGTTTTAATGTTGTATAACATTCAGCCATATCAACTAATGCCTGCTTAACCCAAGGTGACTTTTCTAACAATTCCTTATAAGACACAATGGCTTTTTCACAGTCACCTTTCTTATAAAGAACCTTGGCTGTTAAATACTCAGATAACACTTTACCTTTTTTATTGAGGCTAATTCTTTCTATGTATTTCTCAGCCTTATCCCATTGTTTTTTATTACTATACAACTCAACCAATTGAGTTAAAAAATTCATTTGAGATGGCAGATATCTTAATGCGCTTTCCAAAAGTTCAATAGCATAATCAACATGTTCTTCACGTATTTCTTTGTTAACAATAAAATTGAGTGCCCGTAAATTTTTTGGGCTTATTGTTAAAGCGTCTTTATAATTGGCATAAGCTTTATCCAGATCACCTTGAGCAAGATGGATTGAACCCAATAAAGATAAAGCCTGATCCATATCAGGTTTCTGCCAAAGTATTTGCTCTACAATTTTCACTGCATCCGTGTATTTTTTATTAGCGGATAAAATTTGAGCCTTAAGCAAACTTGCATCTAAATAGACAGGGCTGTCTTGCCCCACCTTATCTATATATTCCAAAGCCTTTTCAAATGATTTCTTGGGAATCTCCAATTTAGCTAAAATCAAACGAGCCTCATCTCTACTTTTCACGTTATTATTCTGAGCAGTAAGAGAATTTAAAATCTCCTTCGCCTTATTTATCTCATTCTTTGCCAACAACCATTTTGAATACATCATTAGTGATGCAACATTTCCCTTATTCTTTTTAATAAAGCCATCCAGTTCATTTAATGCATCCGAATTATTCACTGAATAAAGATAATTAATGAGAGCCAATTCAGGTCCAATCGCTCCTTTATCATTTTTTATCAAAGACCTTAAAAGGTTTTCTCCTTGTTTTATTTTATGTGCTTTAAAATATATATTGGCTAAAGCATACTTGATCCTAATCTCATCCGGCTTAAGCTCCACCAACTTTTCGTAATCAGCAAGCAGTACATCAACATCACCCATCTGCGAGTCCAGCCTAATCTTTAATAAGTGTAACGAAATATTTTTTTCATTACTCACAAGAATCGGTGTTAAAACTGCCAATGCCTCATCAAATGCCTTATTTTTCATTAAAACAATCGTTTTTAATGATACCGCTTCAATATGACCAGGATCTTGCTGTAATACTTGCTCTATAATCGCCAAAGCTTCATCACTTTTCTCTTGCCTAAGGAATATAGATGCTTTTAAAGAAAGGGTGTCTAATTGAGTAGGATTCTTTGCCAAAATCATATTAACTTGTTCTAATGACTTATCAAGCTCATTAAATAACAAATATACCTTGCCCAACTTAAGTCTGGTCTTCTCACTTTCAGGATCTAATCTGACCGCTTCCAGCAGATTCTCTCGCATTGCTTTGAATTTACTGGCTTTTTCATTAACCAAAGCCATGTAATAGTGTGCTTCTGCAACTTTTGGATCCTCTTGAATTGCATTTTTAATCTCTAACTCAGATGCCTTATACTGTTCCTGCTCAAAAAGCGCTATCCCTTTCTTTAAGTACTCCCCTTTATTCACTTCTCCATTGCTACAAGCAATAATTGCAAGACACAACACAACTAACAATTTCATTCTTAATAGTTTTTTATACATAAGATTAATTAATAACTTAAAAAAAGAATTACTGATTTTCCAGCAGGCTGTCCGAGACTTGCTTTCACTCTACAGCCATTAAAAAAATACTCAACATTAAATAATATTTCTCAGGAAGACATAAAAACAATGAGCCTACAGGAATGCTAACGCCAAAAGCCTATACACAATTTATTATAGAGCATACAGCGCAGACCCCATAGAATTTTATCAGTCATACTAAACTGACAACATAAAATATTGTACCAAGCTAAACCCACTATTTAATATAGAATATAGCAGCCACCCAACATAAATTTACAGTGGTTATATTCATCCGACTACATTCCACTTCATCAATATTTTATCTATTATAAACAAATACAACTTACCCTTTAAACATGAACAAAAATAAAATAGTGTTAGTGACTGGTGGTGCCGGTTACATTGGCAGTCATGCCTGCGTTGAACTACTACAGTCAGGTTATGATGTCATCGTTGTTGATAACCTCTCTAACAGTAACGTTGAATCACTTAATAGAGTTAAAGAAATAACAGGAAAATCTTTAACTTTTTATCCTGTAGACATCCGTGATAAACAAGCATTAACCGAAATATTTAACAAATACATTATCTCGGCAGTCATGCATTTTGCTGGCTTAAAAGCCGTTGGTGAATCCTGTGAACAACCATTAAAGTATTATCAAAACAATGTATATGGCTCGTTAATACTGACAGAAGTCATGACAGCAGCCAACGTTAAGACTCTGATTTTCAGTTCTTCTGCTACGGTTTATGGTGAACCCGATACAGTGCAATACTCAGAGGATTTACCTGTTTTTGGTGCAACAAATCCTTATGGCAAATCAAAAGCCATGATAGAGGGTATTTTAGAGGATTTATCAGCTGCCGATCAGCTTGCTAAAACAGAATTCCCCTGGAAAATCATTTTATTGCGTTACTTTAATCCCATTGGCGCCCATGAAAGCGGTTTAATTGGTGAAGACCCCCATGGTATTCCTAATAATTTAATTCCCTATGTCTCTCAAGTGGCAGTGGGTAAATTAAAACAACTCTCCGTGTTTGGTAATGATTACCCTACTCACGATGGCACAGGGATAAGAGATTATATTCATGTTGTTGACCTGGTAAAGGGTCATATAAAAGCACTTCATGCTTTAGAATCGAGCCGCTTTGATCGCGGTGACTGTAAAGCCTACAATTTAGGCGCAGGACGAGGCTATAGCGTGTTAGAAATTATTCAAGCATTCGAAAAGATCACTCAAAAACAAATAAACTACACCATTGTAGCCAGGCGAGCTGGCGATGTGGCAGAAAATTATGCGAATCCGGCGCTTGCATTAAAAGAGCTCGACTGGCAAACTGAAAAAAACCTGCATGACATGGTAGCTGACACCTGGCATTGGCAGACTAAAAACCCTCAAGGCTACAATAATAAAAAGGAAATAGAATGACTCAAAAAATCACCAAGGCTGTTTTTCCTGTTGCCGGCTTAGGCACTCGCTTTCTTCCTGCCACTAAAGCCAGCCCCAAGGAAATGTTACCCATTGTTGATAAACCTTTGATTCAATATGCGGTTGAAGAAGCTGTGGCAGCGGGTATTGATACCATGATTTTTGTAACGGGACGAAATAAAATGGCCATTCCCAATCATTTTGATAAAGCGTACGAATTGGAATGTGAACTGGCAGCCAAAGGAAAACAAGAAACATTAGACATCATTCAAAACATTATCCCGCCACATGTTTCTTGTGTTTTTATCAGGCAATCTGAAGCATTAGGGCTGGGGCATGCCGTACATTGCGCCAAACCCGTTGTTGGAAACGAACCGTTTGCTGTCATTCTTGCGGATGACTTAATTGAAGATGCTGAGCGAGGCTGTATGGCTCAAATGGTCAATCACTATAATGAAAAAAACTGTTCTATTCTTGGTGTTGAACGTGTTGACCCATCAGAAACAGACAAATATGGCGTTGTCAAAACCAGCGAGCAATCGGGGGCTTCAGCTAAAATTGATATTATTGTTGAAAAACCAAAACCTGACGTTGCGCCATCCAACCTTGCGGTTGTTGGTCGTTATATTCTAACGCCTGCGATTTTTGAGAAAATAGAAAACACAGAAAAAGGTGCAGGTGGCGAGATTCAATTAACCGATGCAATTGCAGATTTACTGGATGATGAAACCGTTTTAGCTTATGAATTTGAAGGCACACGTTATGACTGCGGGTCAAAACTCGGTTTTTTAATTGCTACCGTTGAACACGGCTTACTTCATAAGGATCTCAAAGATGAATTTATGGACTATTTAAAAGCATTGGCAGCCAAAAATACAGATTAACGTCAAAAGTGTTTTTGTTAAAGAATAACAGCGTTTAAAAATGTACACGAAACACATGGAAGTAAGACTTTAGCCTCACTTGATTTATGCGGATTTAAAGTCTCACTTCCTTGTAATAGAGCCATAAAACACCACCCTGATTACCGTTCTAAAATATCCAGTCCTGACTTATCTGAAGCCACCCTTTGCCCCTTAGACTCGCCTTTTTTCAATCCAGTAAAATCAAACAATTTGGTATCCGCCAGCTGTGAAGGTGAAATATTTTGCAAGCTGGAAAATATGGTTTCCAGGCGACCTGGAAATTGTTTATCCCATCCGGTTAACATGTCTTTCATCGCCTGGCGTTGCAAGTTTTCCTGAGAGCCACACAAGTTGCAAGGAATAATAGGAAAATCTTTAATTTCTGCATATCGACTAATATCTTTTTCCTTACAATACGCTAAGGGTCTGATTACAATATTTTGCTTATCATCACTTAACAATTTAGGTGGCATGGCTTTTAATTTCCCCGCATAAAACATATTAAGAAAATAAGTTTCTAAAATATCATCTCGATGATGACCTAAGGCTATTTTGGTGATGTTATGTTCTCTGGCAAAGCCATATAATGTACCCCGCCTTAAACGGGAACATAAGCTACAAGTGGTTTTTCCTTCAGGAATAATCCGCTTCACTATACTATAGGTATCATGCTCAATAATATGATAGCTAACGCCTATAGATTCTAAATATTCAGGCAAAATATGTTCAGGAAAGTCCGGTTGTTTCTGATCCAGATTAACCGCAACAATTTCAAAATCAATCGGTGCCGTTTTCTGTAAATGTAGCAGAATATCCAACATGGCAAAGGAATCCTTACCACCTGACAGGCAAACCATCACCTTATCACCCGCTTCAATCATATTATAATCAGCGATAGCTTGACCTACATCTCTGCGTAGACGTTTATGTAACTTGTTAAATTCTATTCGGGACTTTTTTACGGGGTCTGACATTTATGAGTGAATATGGAATTAAACGATAGGGAAAAACGCATTTACAGGTTTATACAACCTATAAACAAGCTGAAGAACAAGGGGGGTATAGAGAAAAACAGCAAGAATGCGCTTCACATCTCGTTCAGCACACTCTCTATCAACCTATAGTTAAAATAACAAGGAAGGTTAATCGTTATAACGTTGAAAAATTAATGTTGCGTTAGTTCCACCAAAACCAAAACTATTCGACATAATAGTATTTAATGTCACCTTATCCTGGCGTTTTCTTACAATAGGAATACCTTCTGCACCCGGATCTAACTGGGTAATATTTGCAGATTCACTGAGGAAATTCTGTTGCATCATTAATAAGGAATAGATCGACTCATTAACACCCGCCGCACCTAATGCATGACCTGTTAATGATTTGGTCGAACTGACAGCCGGAACATTATCATCACCAAACACAGCACGTAGTGCTTCAAGTTCACGGGTATCACCGACAGGTGTACTGGTTCCATGTGCATTAATGTAATCAATTTTACCTGTGACAGTCGCCATTGCTTGTTGCATACAGCGTACTGCACCTTCTCCAGAAGGCTGAACCATATCATAACCATCCGAGGTTGCACCATAACCGACTAATTCAGCAAGAATATTGGCTCCACGCGCTTTTGCATGTTCTAGCGCTTCAATGACTAAAACACCACCACCACCGGCTATAACAAAACCATCACGCGTTGCATCATAAGGTCTTGACGCTGTTTCAGGTGCATCGTTGTATTTTGACGATAATGCACCCATGGCATCAAATAATACCGACATAGACCAATGGACTTCTTCACCACCACCGGCAAACACGACATCTTGCTTACCTAACTGGATCAATTCCATAGCATGACCAATACAATGCGCACTGGTTGCACAGGCGGAGCTAATTGAATAGTTAACCCCTTTGATCTTAAAGGGTGTCGCTAAACATGCCGTATTGGTACTGGACATGGTTCTAGGTACCATATAAGGTCCTACACGCTTAACCCCTTTTTCTCTTAATATATCTGCCGCTGCAACCAGGTTAGAGGTTGAAGGGCCACCTGACCCCATCACCAATCCTGTTCGAAAATTAGAGACTTGATCATCAGTTAAGCCTGAATTTTCAATCGCTTGTTGCATGGCAATATAGTTGAATGCCGCGCCATCACCCATAAAGCGTTTTACTTTACGGTCAATAAATTCATCAAGGTCAATATTAATGGGTGCATGAACATGGCTTCTAAAACCCATTTCTTCATAAACATCCGCATGAACAATACCCGATTTACCCTGTTTTAAAGACTCTACAACTTCATCTCTATTATTTCCAATACTAGAAACAATACCTAAACCTGTTACAACGACTCTTTTCATCACTCAACCTTTAGAAATCTTTAGTAGACGTAAACAACCCAACTCTTAAATCTTTTGCTTGATAAATCATCTTACCATCAACCTCCATGGTGGCATCAGCAATCCCCATGACTAATTTACGCATAATCACGCGTTTAAGGTCTAGTTTATAAGTTACTTTTTTTGCTGTAGGCAAGACTTGCCCAGTAAATTTAACTTCGCCACAACCGAGCGCACGACCTTTGCCTGCCCCCCCCGCCCAACACAAATAAAACCCGATTAATTGCCACATTGCATCAAGCCCCAAACACCCAGGCATCACGGGATCACCTTGAAAATGACAATCAAAAAACCATAAATCAGGTGTGACATCAAGCTCAGCAATAATTTCACCTTTACCGTATTTACCACCTTCATCAGATATATGAACAATACGATCCATCATTAGCATATTTGGAAGTGGTAACTGCGCGTTTTCAGGACCATAAAGCTCTCCTCTTCCTGACTTTAATAATTCTTCGCGCGTAAAGCTATGCTGTTTTTCCATTGAGTCAATACCTAACTTGTTCTTTTATTATAATAGATGCCCATTATACATTGCACATTCTCAGTACGGAAACTTTTAGTTATTTTTCATTACAGAGCAATAATTTA
>CAYMPX010000116.1:0-8549 GCA_964392135.1 uncultured Methylomarinum sp. | reverse complement strand
TGCCTGACTCTCAAGCTATTGTTTTAAATATGAATTCTCACCATATTTTATTGCTGAACCTGTCAGGAGAAAAATATGAAAAATTATAGTCAGGAAGTGGTTAATTTAGGGGGTGGAATACAGGAAATGATTAAAAAAATACCTGTTCTATACAGTTTTCGCCGCTGTCCTTATGCCATAAGAGCACGGCTGGCTCTTGCAACCACTGCGATAACCGTTGAGTTACGTGAAGTGGTATTACGCGATAAACCACAACAATTACTGGATATTTCAGCCAAAGGCACGGTGCCTGTTTTACTCTTGGGTGATGGAACGGTTATTGATGAAAGTCTGGATATTATGCGTTGGGCTTTGGCTAAAAATAATGCTGATAACTGGTTAGCGGATGACTTGGCAGAAGATATTAAGCAACTTATTCGATACAATGACGGCGAGTTTAAATATTATTTAGATCGTTATAAATATGCCGACCGCTATCCAGAACACGATGCGCTATATTACCGGGGAAAAGCCGAGGTTTTTTTACAGCAATTAGAACACAAGCTAACCAAACACGCCTATCTGTGTAGCGAGCGATGTTGTTTGGCTGATATGGCTGTCTTTCCTTTTATCCGCCAATTTGCCAATGTTAATAGTGACTGGTTTCAAGCATCTGATTATACTCATTTAAAACTGTGGTTACAGCAGCATATTGAGTCTGCTTTATTTATTTCAGTGATGGATAAGTATCCCGCCTGGCAAGCAGAAAATGAAACATTATTTTTTCCAGAATCTGTTAATCGGTAGATGTTTCCTGCATTATGTTAACTCTTTTGCCTGCATATCTGCATGATAAGAAGAGCGAACCAATGGCGCACTGGCAACATTTTTAAACCCTAAGGCTTTTGCTGTTTCTGCATACCGGTCAAATTGTGCCGGGGTTATGTATTCTTTAACGGCTAAATGGTCTTTACTGGGTTGTAAGTACTGCCCGAGTGTTAGCATACTGCAGCCATGTGCTCGTAAATCTTTCATCAGTTGATTGACTTCATCTTCCTGCTCACCTAAGCCCAGCATAATACCTGATTTAGTTATTGCTTCTGGATAAGCCTGTTTATATTTTTTTAACAGGGTCAAAGATTCCTGATAATTTGCCCCCGGTCTGGCTTGTTTATACAACCGGGGTACGGTTTCCAGATTATGATTAAACACATCACAGGGTTGTTGCTTGAGTATTGCAATTGCTTTGTCCATGCGTCCACGAAAATCAGGCACTAACACTTCAATTTTTGTTTGCGGTGAATGCTCGCGTATGGCGGCAATACAATCGGCAAAATGTCCGGCGCCCCCATCCCTTAAATCATCACGATCTACGGAAGTAATCACCACATATTTTAACGCCATGGCTTTGATGGTTTTTGCCAGATTCAGCGGTTCCTGTTGATCTAGTGCTTTCGGCTTACCATGCGCAACATCGCAAAAAGGACAGCGACGGGTACAGATATCGCCCATAATCATAAAGGTTGCAGTACCCTGAGTAAAACATTCCGCTAAATTAGGACAAGCAGCTTCTTCACACACGGTATGTAGATTATTTTCTCTTAGGGTCTTTTTTATTCGACTGATCTCTTCATTGGCAGAAATTTTTATTCGTATCCAGTCGGGTTTACGCAATACGGTGTCTGTTTTTTCAACTTTTACCGGAATACGCGATAACTTTTCCGCATTGCGTTGATGGCTTTCCGGGGTTGAGCGCGAGGGGGCATTTAGAGTCATTTTTTTATCGCTTGTAAAATATGATGAACCACAGGAACAGCAAGCTCATGGGTTTTAATATGGATATTCAAATCCGCTAATTGAGTCACCTCTAAATCAGGGTATCCACAGGTGTTTATCTGCTTGAACGGGCTTAAATCCATCGCATTATTCAAACTAAGCCCGTGGTAACAACAGCCTTTTTTAACCCTTAAGCCCACTGAGCCTATTTTTTTACCGTCGACATAGACACCCGGTGCATCCGCTTTGGCAACTGCCTTAATACCATATTGCGCCAAAGTCGCTATCATTGCCTGTTCCAGCAAGGTGACAATATCTCGAACCCCTATTTCTAAGCGTTCGATATCCAGCAACAGATAAACCACTAATTGTCCGTGACCATGATAGGTCACTTGTCCACCCCGATCTGTTTCAACAACCGGGATATCGGTAATATCCAGTAAATGCTCGCGCTTGCCATTAAGACCTAAAGTATAAACAGCGGGATGCTCAACAATCCAGATTTCATCCGCTGTTTCCGTATTTCTGTCTTGAGTGAACGCCTGCATATCTCGCCAGACGGTTTCATAGTCCTGTCTGCCTGGTCTGCGTAATAATGTTTGCATGTTATTATTTATCTATTGATGAAGTCGGTTACCCATTTAAGGCGGGACACTATAGATGCATTGTATGAATTCGACAAATTCGTACCCTGATGTTCAATACTTTCTTAAATGGGTAGCCATGAAAGTCATACCATACCCAGCTTTTTTACAAACTGTGCAATATCCGTTTTACTTTGTAATTGACTGGCTCGAATCATCGGCAATTGGGGCAATAAATCCTTAATCGTTGCTGCAAATAAGCCACTACTCAGCCCTATTTGCTCACCGGCTTCTGAAAATAGTTTGCTGTTAGCTATGCCACAACTGGGGGATTTATCTTGCAAAACCAAACCCGATACAGCCTGTTGCTTAACAAATTGTTTAGCAAAACCCACTAAACAATGACTCAGGTCTATGCCAGGGTCATCTACTTGCAAAACTTTTATCTGATTTCCAACCTGAGTGAGTTGTATTTTTGCTCGGGGAACCGCTAAACCTATCGCGACTTCGGGACATACAGCCACTAAATCACAGTGCGTCCCTAACGCCTCTGCAATCAATGCGCTGTATTTGTCTTTACCATCGTATCTTACTTTTTGACCTAATAAACAGGCACTGACGGCAACTAAGGGTTTGTGACTCATTGTATTTTATAACGACAAAAATACGGCTTTATAATGATATGATGACTTCAGGGCAATCGGTCAAGCCTTGGTAAATCGCATCTAATTGTTTTTTACTGGTTGCTTCTATGGTGACCGTCACCGATAAATATTTATCTGCTCTACTGCTTTTAATTTTTACCGCACCTTCTTTTATATCACCCGCATGTTGTCTAACAATTGCTACCACAATGGCATCAAACTCAGGGGTATTTTTACCCATTGCTTTTATAGGGAACTGGCAAGGAAATTCGAATAAGGTATCTTCTTCACTCATAGCGATCTTTTATAGCGTTGAAACAATTGATTCATTGTTTGAAATACCGGCCCAGGTGTTCCATCACCAATCGGTTTTTCATTCAGTTCTACCACAGGCACAATTTCCCGTGTTGAACTGGTAATCCAGATTTCAGAGGCAGACTCTAACGCTTCCTGCGCAATAATGTCTTCACTGAATTGTAATCCATTATTTTCTGCCAGTTCTAAAATAACCTCGCGGGTAATGCCGGGTAATATTTCAGCTGTTTTTTCAGGGGTAATTAATATTCCATCAATTACCGCAAACAAATTACTTGCAGCCCCTTCTGTTACATAGCCATGTTTAACTAATATGGCTTCCGCACAGCCTTTTTCTATCGCTTGCTGCCTTAATAGCACGTTTGCCAATAAGGTCGTGGCTTTTATATTACACATTTCCCAGCGACTGTCTTCCATCGTGATGGCTTTTACGCCCGTTTCTACTCCTGCAAAAGCATTAAGGTCAGAACACATCGCAAAAACAGTCGGTACAGGGTCTCCAGGAAACGCATGATCTCTTTTCGGTGCAACACCCCGGGTAATTTGTAGATAAATATATTGATCTTTACTACTATCTAATAAAGGTGTCAGTATCGCCAACCATTGATCTAAATCATAAGAGACTTCAAAGCGGATGCGTTTTAAGCTGTTTTGTAAACGCTCTAAATGATCCTGCAGTCGAAATAAACGCCCCGAATAGGACGGAATCACCTCATAAACACCATCACCAAATAAAAACCCCCGATCAAGTACAGAAACCTTCGCTTCTGACAAGGGTAAATAGTCACCATTTAGATACACTTTACTCTCAGTTAAATCATTCATGAACTACTCCAGCATTAGCATTGCTTCATCATACATACGTTGTACAAAACTTCCTTTGTTAACGGTTTTTAAAGCAACTAATGGTTTATTTGCTACCACATCACCCGCTAAAGAAATATTAACCGAGCCAAAAACATCCCCTGCTTTAATGGGGGCAATAATTTTTTTATCCGATTTTACTTCTGCTTTTAAATCTTTGTAATGTCGACGCGGAATCGTAACATAAAGATCTTCACTCAATCCTAAAGCAAGTTTTTTGCTGTCGCCTTTCCAGATTCTAGCTTCAGATAATGCATCATTTGCTTGATATAATTTGTGCGTTTCAAAAAACCGGAAGCCATAATTCAATAAAGTCTGACTTTCATTGGCTCTTGCATTGGCGCTGGCTGTTCCCATAACCACAGAAATCAGACGCATTTCTTCACGCTTTGCCGATGCGACCATGCAATAGCCCGCTTCTTCGGTATAGCCTGTTTTTACACCATCCACTGATTTATCGCGCCATAACAATTTATTTCTATTTGGCTGAGTAATATTATTATAGGTAAATTCTTTTTTAGAATCCCAACGATAATAATCAGGAAATTCAGAAATCACAGCCGTGGTCAGTTTAGCCAAATCGCTTGCTGTTGTGTAATGATTTTCACTCGGCAAGCCCATACTATTTTCAAAATGACTATCCAGCATACCCAGCCGGGTAGCCTGTTGATTCATCATCGCAGCAAAGGTTGCTTCATCACCTGCCACATGCTCAGCTAATGCCACACTGGCATCATTACCCGACTGGATAATAACGCCTTGTAACAAATCCTCAATAGATACCTGTTTATTCACCTCGACAAACATTCTCGAACCGCCTGTTTGCCAGGCTTTTTTGCTAATGGTTACTTTCTCATCCAGCGTCAGATGACCACTTTTTAGCTCTCTAAACACCACATAAACCGTCATGATTTTAGTCAGGCTTGCGGGTGCCAGTCTCACATTCGCATTTTTTTCGGCTAACACTTTATTGCTATTAAAATCTAACAAAATATAACTTTTTGCTGCAATACTCGGCGCGGCAGGAATCAGAATTTTATTTGTCGCGTGTACTGTATTTACCAGAAGCAATAAAACGGAAAAAGAAATGAAACAATTTCGAATAAATGGGCGCATTTTTATTAACCAAAGTAACTCTAAAGAATGACATCTGAGTTCACTATTTCAAGATAATCTCAGATATTTTTCTATTGTAGCATTGATATTTAGACTTCGCGCGCTCGGTCACGGCTGTGGATTTTAGAGCAAGTCCTCGTCCCACAGCTGCGTCACTGTCATTACGGTGAAAGATACCTTGTGCGGAAGGCAAATCATAGCCTGACCACCTTAAGGTCATAAAAAAATATATGTAATGGCAGTTTCACACAACGCGTCGTAAATAGGGGTTGCCTTTTCGGGCTTTCCCTGCCTTCTTTTTTCGGTGGCGGGTCAAATCTGTTGTTTTACAATTTTTTTCATCATCAATAATTTAGCAGTCGGCTAATAAGTGGTGCAATAAATAATCTGTTTCGCAGTATTCTGAAACAAAGAAAACAACAGATTTGACCCACTACCCATTTCTCCATGTTATTCTGGGTGATTATTGTTTTCCATCTCCCTAAGGTTATCAGGGTACACATGTTTTTTAGAGGATGTTAGACGTACATGCAGTTGCTTTTTGATTACCAGGTATTAAGAGTTATATGTTGGGCATTTTTGGAGATTTTGCTTATTGGTTTTGTGGTTATCGGCAGTTTCGATTTGGCTGCTGGTATCTTATTGCCGTTTTTAGCTAAAGGGGATGGCGAGCGAGGTCTGATTGTTGATGCGGTAAATTCCTATGGGAAAGGGGGGCAGGTATTTTTATTGTTGGCAGGAGCAGTGTTATATGCTGCCTGGCCTATTGCATTTTCGGTATCGTTGCATAGTCCAGGTTTTGTCTTGTTATGCCTGGTGTTTGTTTTGTTGCTAGGAGCGCTCGGTTTTGTTCTGCGTAATAAAATACACTATAAAAAGCTACGCTGTTACTGGGATAAGGTATTGTTTATGGGGAGTTTGCTGACCGTCTTTGTTTTGGGTATGGTATTTGGTAATTTATTAACAGGACTCCCTTTTTATTTTGATGCCAGCATGGATAGGGTTTATGTTGCTGATATTGATTATTTATTCAGTTCTTTTTCTTTGTTGACTGGGTTGCTGTCTATATCAATGATTACAATGCATGGCGCGGTTTATTTACGGATAAGGCTGCAGGACAAGATAAGGCGACGAGCGAATAGAATCGTGTTTCTATTTACCTTGATTACTTTGTTTTTGTTTGCACTCGCAGGCTGTTGGGCAATTGATTTAGAGGGATATCACCTGGTTTCAGAGATTTTTCCAAATGCTGAAACAAATCCTATGGCATCAGAGGTTAAGAGTGAACAAGGTTTGTGGCTAGATAACTATGGACACCTGCCGGGTCTATGGCGTATTCCTGCGATGGTTTTTGTGAGTGGTTTAATCTCTATTGTTCTGGTTAGAGTTAACAGGGAAAAGAGTGCTTTTATTTTTAGCTCTATTACCGTAGCAGCGATTATTCTGACGGCTGCTTGCTCTATGTTTCCTTTTCTTATCCCTTCAAGTGTTTATTTAAATAGCTCCTTAACCGTGTGGGACTCAAGTGCTAGTCAGGAAACCTTAATGCGTGTTTTTTGGTATGCCATGTTTTGTTTGCCATTGATGATACTATATCTTTTCTGGTTTTTTAGAAGGCGGGGGTAGAAACCTGTCATAACCCCTGGTTTGAGTCTACAATAGACCAGGCGTTATACTACGCGCGGTCACGGATGCGAAGTATATCCGCGTTCCTGATAAAAATTATAATAGTTACAAGGTCATTTTAGGGAGACTCCATGCCAGTTGATATTTTACTTACCGTTGCTGCAACCGCGCTTATTCAATCTATTTTTGGTGTGGGAGTTTTATTATTCGGTACACCTGTTTTACTGTTGTCAGGGTATGACTTTATCAATGCATTAAGTATTTTATTGCCCATCTCTATCGCAATTAATTCATTGCAAGTGCTTAAACATTATCAGTATATCGATCAATCTTTTTATAAGAACGTCCTGATCTATAGCCTGCCTCTGGTGGTGCTGTTTTTATTTATTGTCAGTACCGCAAAAATCAATATTAGTTTGTTAGTCGGTGGTTTTCTGGTACTGGTTGCCTTAAAAAGTTTTTTTCCTGTGCTAGAACAAGCACTGGAGAAAATGGTTAAGTATGAAAGAAGTTATCTGGCAACCATGGGATTGATACATGGCTTAACTAATTTGGGAGGTTCTTTATTAACAGCGATTGTGCATACCAGGCAGTATGATAAAAACACCACAAGAGTCACAGTTGCGACCTGCTATGCCACCTTTGCTGTGTTTCAGTTAGTGACTTTGTTGGTCATGGGGAGTCAATTTGAACTGAGCTACGCTGATCACGCAAGTTTTTTACAAATAGGTGTTATTGTCTTTTTACTGGCAGAGGAGGTGTTATATCACAGCATAGATAATAAAAGGTATAGTCAGTTTTTTGCGGCATTTCTATTAATCTCAGGTTTGTTACTGATCATAAAATAACTATAAACAAAGGTAAATCAATGAAAAAGCTATTTAATTACTTCCTAATCGGTATTCTGGCATTTATTCCAGTTTATGTGATTGTTCAAATTGTATTTTTTGTTAATGAGCGTGTTTCAGACCTCATTCGGTTTGTTTATGGGTATTACGATAATTACTTTATAACGCTAGTGATATTCGTTATTAGTTTTTCCTTGTTCTCTTATGTTGGTTATCGCCTCAGTATGGGACGATCGTGGATTATTTCTGCGATAGATGCGGTTATTAATCGTATTCCTTTGCTTAATACGATTTATCGAGTGACTAAAAAAGTAGTGAATATGTTTTCGGGACATGAACAAAAAGAAGCCCGGGAAGTGGTTTATATCGAATACCCAAAAGAAGGCTTATGGGTTCCCGCGTATGTAACAAACAGGGAAAATGATCGGTATATTTTATTCGTACCTACATCGCCTAATCCAACATCGGGGTTTACTCTTATTGCACATGAATCCAAGGTAATTAAGTCAAAAATGAATATTGAACAGGCAACCAGTTTCATTATTAGTGTCGGCGTGGATTATGATAAATCGGATGAGGTGAATAACTTACCAAAATGAAGGTATTGGAAGCGTTTTTAAACCTGCTTAGTGCAGTGGTTTGGGGGCCCGTTATGCTGGCCTTTTTATTAGGTGTGGGTATCTTTTTAACCTTGGGTTTAAACGCATTTACCTGGCGTTATACCGCCAAATCATTTGTCATGCTTTGGCAAAGCAGAAAGACAGAGCTGGCGGGTGATATTTCACCTTTTCAAGCTT
>CAYMPX010000115.1:0-8607 GCA_964392135.1 uncultured Methylomarinum sp. | reverse complement strand
TTTTCTCAGAACTCAACCCGCTCAACGTGAGTATTGCATTGTTTTTTTACTAAAACAAGCTCGTTCGATTAATTGTGTCAGTATTCTTTACTTTTTACTTAAAATTTATAGCTAATATTTGCCTGTACATTATGTGTGAATATGTTTTTAGCAGAAACGGTATCTATATACTGTCCCATGTAACCCAGATCTAGTCTCGTGTGTGTGGTGAATTTATAACTTAAACCCGAAAAAATACGATTTTCAGAAAACCCCTGTTTACCGAAGTTATTCTTATTGATATAGAACAAAACCTCATCCCCGGCATAGATACTTAAGCCATTTACAAAGGGTAAAGAATGACGGATTTGTAATAATTGTCTAGGACGGTAAGCGATATCACCTGTAGTCAAATGAATGCGTTCATCCATTCGAGTACGACTCATAAATTTAAAGTTACCAAGACTTTGTTTCCAGACGAAGTCCTGATAGGGTCGACTTTCCTGAAAAGAGGGTTTATTTAAAGGGTTAATCCAATTATGAACATAACCAAGCCGCAGAGATATATTCTTGTTCACTTGGTAGCCGAGATGAGAAAATAATATATTTTCAGTAAATCTTGAGCCGTCAGATGAATCATCACGGCTACGCGTCTGATTAATAATTTGCCAATTAAAGTTGCCAAGATCAGATGACAGGGATGTGAAATCACCCTGTAGGTCAACCGAACCCCACGTTCCAAACATATTATTCGTATCTGAAGCCAATACAGATAAGGGCTGGGTAAATAGTACGATAGTTAAAATAACTGTGCTGCTAATTTTAAACATATATCTTACCTTTAGAAATGTGTGTTATTAGCCTTAGGCAATAATCGAGCCATAGATTGTTTTTAATTGGTTTTTTTTGAAACCCCATTGATTAATAATAATTTCCAGGGATAAAATTCGTTCTACCTATTATTGGGGTGTGATGAAAACCAATCTTGCAGGTGCAAATAAACCATTGCTGTTGGTGTAAATGAACCAAGCTATATTTCCGGTACATAGCTCTCTAGTTTTTTAAAGAATAAAACATCTACCTAATCAATTGGTTAAGTGATTATTAAGGTATTGGTATATATTTTGCTTTGGTTATACTTTCACATGCATAACGGGAGTAAGTACGTTGAAGAGTTTTTCCTTACAAGATGTGCCAGAATCAGGGCTGGCAGGTTTAAAAAAATACTGGCGTGAAGACTTGTTGTCCGGTTTTCTGGTTTTTCTTATCGCTCTGCCTTTATGTTTAGGCATTGCCATGGCATCGGGTGTACCCCCGATGGCCGGCATTATCAGTGCAGTCGTCGGTGGCTTGCTGGTCTCTCGGATCAATGGCTCCACGATAACGATTACCGGGCCGGCGGCCGGTTTAATTGTGGTTATTCTGGGTGCAGTGCAAACTATGGGGGGCGATGATCCTATTGCAGGCTATCGTTTCGCTTTGGCGGCTATAGTGGTTTCTGGAATATTACAAATAGTGCTGGGTTATTTTAAGGCAGGGACTCTCAGTTCTTTCTTTCCAACGTCTGTAGTACACGGGATGTTGGCAGCAATTGGCGTTATTATCATGACCAAGCAAATTCATGTCATGCTCGGTGTTAAACCCGATGCGGACAGCTTGTTTGGTTCGATGGCGCAAATACCCCATAGCATCATGAATATGAACGATGAGATTGCGTATATTGGCATAATAGGGCTGTTGATACTGATTCTCTGGAATAAAATACAACATCCTTTGCTGAAAAAAGTACCTGCCCCTCTAGTGGTCGTACTGGTAGGCATCGGTCTTGGTTTGTCTTTTGATTTAGCAAATAAACATATTTTTTATGTGCCGCATCAGCTTGATATGCTGCATGTACTTCATGATGGTCAGGTGGGGCCTAGTTATCTGGTTTCGATTTCAAATCATTTTATGTCCAGTTTTTATTTTCCTGACTTTTCAAAGTTTTTTACTTTAGATTTTTGGATAGCTGTTGTCAGTATTTGTTTAATTGGCAGTCTGGAAAGTTTATTGACCACCGTTGCCACGGATAAACTTGATCCTTATAAGCGTCGCTCCAATCTGGATAAAGATTTAATGGGTGTGGGGACAGGCAATACGGTTGCTGGTTTAATTGGTGGGTCTGCGATGATTTCAGAGGTCGTGCGAAGTTCGGCCAATATTAATAATGGTGCCAAAACAGGCTGGGCCAATTTTTTTCATGGCTTGATTATGCTGATATTTGTTATCTTGTTTCCAGCGGTTATTCATAGTATTCCCTTGGCTGCATTGGCGGCTTTATTAGTTTTTACTGGTTTTAAGCTGGCTGCGCCAAAGGAGTTTTTTAAGGTATTAATGGTTGGTAAAGAACAGTTGTTTATGTTTATCGTCACTATTATCGGGGTATTAGCCACTGATCTGTTGATTGGTGTTTTTATGGGCATTATTGTCAAACTCATTGTGCATGTTCTTCGTGGTGTCTGGCTGGGAAATTTATTTGTTATTCACTTTAAGACCAAAGAAATAGAAAATGATGTGATCGTAAAACTTAATGGCTCCGCGTTATTTTCTAACTTTTTACCCCTTAAGAAAGCTCTGGATAATTTGCCTCACGGCAAAAATGTGACACTGGATTTTTCTAATGCTTACCTGATTGATCATACCGTCATGGAATATATACATGATTTTATGCATGACTATGAAAGTCAAGGTGGAAAATGTCAGCAAGTGGGTGATGCCATTCATACATTTTCCGATCATGACTTGGCAGCACGAATTATGACAGCTGATGATCGTAAGTAATATCTCGTCTTATCTGTATCATTCCTTTTATTTGAGAGGTATCGTATGATTTTATTGTTAGCCTATGCAGCTGTGCTGTTTAGCTTTTTATCCGGGGTGGTTGCATTGTTGATACGGCAGCATTCTCAGGTGAAAAAACTGTTGCATTATTGTTGTGCCAGGCAGCCTGATTGGCAGCATCGCATAGACAGCTGCTTAGAACAAACAATCTATCCACAACGTGTGCAACAGCTTACTTTTGTGTTGTTGGGTGTAGCGGGTATTTTTGCTGTGTTTGCAGGATTGAGTATTTTAATGAGTCAAGGCGTTGAAACGGGTCAACTGAGTTTGGGCTTACCCTGGCTGCCTTGGCATGTCCGTTTTGATAGTTTATCGGGGTTGTTTTATTTAATTGTTGGTATTGCTGTGATTGCTGTCAGTTTATATGGTCCGGGTTATGTTCAGGGCTATGATGAACAACAGCATCCTTTTGCGGTATTAGGTTTGTTTAGCGGTTTTTTTGTTGCCGGTATGCTGATGGTTTTGTTGGCAGATGATGTGTTCTTTTTTATGATTGCCTGGGAATTAATGTCTGTTAGCAGTTATTTTCTGGTTGCATTCCAGCACGAATATTCCGCTAATCGACGAGCCGCTTTTTTATATTTAATTATGGCGCAAGTGGGGGCATTATTTATTATCCTTGGTTTTGGTGTATTAACCAGTTACTCAGACAATTACAGCTTTACGTTTGATGCGTTGCGTAGTACTGAATTAACGACAAACTGGGCAAGTATTGCTTTTGTTCTTGCGTTGATAGGTTTTGGTATGAAAGCAGGGCTGGTACCTATACATGTCTGGTTACCCGAGGCTCATCCCGTTGCACCATCACATATCTCCGCTTTAATGAGTGGAGTCATGCTGAAAGTCGCATTATATGGATTGATTCGCTTTAGTTTTGATTTGCTGGGGGATGTGCATTCGAATTGGGGTGTCGTGTTGATGATTGTCGGTGCCTTCTCTGCGTTAGGCGGGATTTTTTATGCATTGCTGGAACCCAATCTAAAACGTCTATTGGCTTATAGCTCAGTGGAAAATATGGGTATTATATTTATGGTATTAGGTTTCTCCATGATTTTTAAAGCCCATGGACATGAACATGTGGCAGCATTGGGATTTATTGCTGCTTTACTTCATGCTTTTAATCACTCTTTATTTAAAAATTTATTATTTTTAGGTGCGGGGGTGATTCAACATCAGATTCATGAATTAAATATTGAAATGATGGGAGGATTGATAAAACGTATGCCTCATACCAGTAAGTTGATGCTGGTTGCATGCATGAGTATTTCATCTTTACCTCTTTTTAATGGGTTTGTCTCTGAATGGCTGGCTTTTCAAACAGCGTTACAAGTCGATGTACTTAGTGATGGTGTGTTACGCAGTTTAATTCCTGTGGCTGCTGCTGCACTTGCTTTGACTGCTGCTTTGGCAGCTGCCTGTTTTGTTAAGGTTTATGGCATGATATTTTTAGGTCAGGCACGTTCACGTCATTGTGCAAAAGCGCAGGAAATTGACGATAAAGGTATGCTGGCAGGTTTAAGTTTATTGGCAGTCTTGTGTTTTTTGTTCGGTATTTTTCCCGCAATGGTGATTCAGTTACTTAATCATGTTTCCAGTCAAATTCTGGGACAAAGTCCCCTGAATACTATAGCTGTAGATTGGTTGTGGTTGGTTCCCGTTTCAGCACACCATGCTTCTTATGCAGCGCCTTTAGTGCTTGTCGGGGTGATTATTGCGGGTGGTATTAGTTTTAGATATCTACGTCGTGATCCTGCCATGGCATTGCGGAAATCAGATACATGGGATTGTGGATTTGGTGGATTAACACCTAGAATGCAGTACGGTAGTATTGCCTTTAGTATGCCATTTAGACGAATTTTCGCCAAAGTCTGGCAAATAGAAGAGAAAGTTGATAAGCAACATCAGGGCGCACATTCTCAACAAGTCACTGATATACATTATCAACTCAGTGTTCAAGACCATAGCTGGGCAAAAATTTATCATCCTATTGAGAGAGGGGTTAATCGTTTAGCCCGATGGGTAGGACGCATTCAAACCGGAAATATACGGGTTTATTTAGCCTATTCTTTTGCAACATTAATTTTATTATTATGGGTGGTCAGCTAATGAACTGGTTATTAGCATTGATACAAATGTTACTTTTTATCACCTTAGCCCCCTTATTGGCTGGATGGATAAAATGGTGTAAATGTTATTTGCAAAATCGTAAAGCACCTTCATTGTTGCAACCCTATCGGGACTTGTGGAAATTAACCCATAAACAACCTGTAGTATCGGAACAGGCATCCTGGTTATTTGTGATTTCACCGTATATTATTTTTTCGGCCATGGTGCTGGCTGCCAGTGTGGTTCCTTTAATTGCGGTTGATCTTCCCACAGCAGCCAGTGCAGATATAATCGTGCTGGTTGGTTTTTTTGCTTTTGCACGTTTTTTTCTGGTACTGGCTGGTCTGGATATTGGAACAGCTTTTGGCGGGATGGGGGCTTCTCGTGAAATGACCATTTCATCATTAGCTGAACCGGCCATGTTAATGGCTATTTTCACTCTCACCATGACAGCATCCAGCACCAACTTATCGTTTGCCATTGGCTATGTATTAGAACAGGGTGTTGTACTCCGACCTTCTTTTATATTTGCCCTGTTTGCCATGTTATTGGTGGCTATTGCTGAAACGGGACGTATTCCTGTGGATAACCCCGCTACGCATTTGGAGCTGACCATGATTCATGAAGCGATGATCCTGGAGTACAGTGGTCGTCATCTGGCATTAATTGAATGGGCGAGCCAGTTGAAACTGATGTTATACGGGGTATTGATAGCCAATATCTTTTTCCCGTGGGGGATTGCCGAACAACTTAGTCTTTCTGCACTAGGCTACGGTCTATTATATATTTTTGGAAAATTGGCTGTATTGGCTTTGTTATTAGCACTATCAGAAACACTATTTGCCAAAATGCGTTTATTTAGAGTGCAGGAATATCTGAGTTTTGCTTATCTTTTAGCTTTACTGGGACTTTTAAGCCATATCATTCTGGAGGCATCGCGCTAATGAATATAGAAAACCTGGATTTTTATACCCAAGCTATTTTATCGATAGCCGCCCTGATTGGCTTAACTTCGTTTTTAATGCTGGGGCAGGGACGATTGTTACGACTGGTGTTTGTCTTTGCCTTACAAGGTCTGCTATTGACTTTAGCCACTGCCTTGGCAGCATACAGCCTTAATAATCATCATTTATATATTTCAGCAGGCATGACCTTAGCATTGAAAGTATTTTTTATACCATGGATGCTTAGACGACAAATCTTCAAGATGAATATTCACCGCGATGTAGAAGCGTTAAGTAATAAAACCGCAGTTATGTTAGGTGGAGCCGGTCTGGTTATCTTTAGTTATTATGTGTTGCACCCCGTTTTGCATGAGACCTCTGTCGTCATGCTGAATGCGTTGGCAACCAGTTTATCTGTGGTTCTTTTAGGCATGTTACTGATGATTTCACACCGCCAGGCTATTGCGCATGTAGTGGGTTTTATGTCCATAGAAAATGGCTTGTTTTTTGCTGCAATTGTATCTACCAGTGGTATGCCCATGGTGGTTGAATTAGGAATTGCCTTCGATGTGCTGGTTGCTGCCATTTTGTTTGGTATCTTTTTTCTACATATTCGTAGCAGTATCGATTCTTTGGATGTGGATATGCTAAACCGTTTAAATGAGGTGGATAAGTGATAGCCGTTTATTTATTATTATTATTGCCGTTTACAGGCATATTATATTTTGCTTTGCTGGGATATAAATCGCAAGTTGGTCGCATCAATATCTGGTTTAATGCAGCCAGTTTATTAATCTCGATCTGGCTGGCAATCAACGTTTTTTTGAATGGTACTATTCTTTCTGTCAAGCAGTTTTTTATTGTTGATTCTTTCAATATTTATCTGATTGTATTAACCGCTTTTGTCGGCTTAACTACGTCCATTTTTTCAGATAACTATATGGCACATGAGAAGGAAACAGGCAAGCTCACTGACAATCGCCTGAAGATATACTACTCCATGTATCAAGGCTTTATGTTAGCCATGTACCTGGTTTTGGTCAGTAATAATATGGGTATGATGTGGGTTGCCATGGAAGGGGCAACCTTGGCAACTGTCATGCTAGTCAGCCTGTATCGCACGCCCGAATCAATAGAAGCCGCCTGGAAATACTTTATTCTCTGTGGTGTGGGTATTGCTCAAGCCTTGTTTGGAACCATCTTATTGTATTATGCAGCGATACAAATCAGTGATGCTGATAATGCCTTGTTATGGTCAGTATTGTATGAAAATGCTGAGCAACTCAACCCCGAAATTTTAGAAATAGCCTTTGTTTTTATGCTTATTGGCTATGGTACAAAAATTGGCTTAGTCCCTTTACATAATTGGTTACCCGATGCACATTCAGAAGGCCCTACACCCATGTCAGCTGTGTTGTCCGGCCTATTATTAAATGATGCGCTTTACGCTGTGGTACGTAATAAAATGCTGGTCGATGGAGCGACACAGTCTAATATTGCCGGTTTTTTAATGATGGGTTTCGGTTTGTTATCTTTTCTGGTTGCCGCTGTGTTTTTACATCGACAGAAAGATATTAAGCGACTTTTTAGTTACTCGTCTATCGAGCATATGGGGTTGATGACCTTTGCTTTTGGACTGGGTACGCCACTATCAACCTTTGCTGCCTTACTACACATGATGGTTCACTCGCTGACTAAATCGGCTATTTTTGTCACAGTAGGTCATGCCTCACAAATTGCAGGTACTCAAAGTATTGAGAAAATTCGTGGCTTGATTAAAACCCAACCTACAGTAGGCTGGGGACTACTGATCGGCACATTGGCGATTGCCGGATTTCCGCCTTTCGGGGTTTTTACCAGTGAGTTTCTGGTATTGCTGGCAACCATGCAAAGTTATCCGTGGTTAGCGCCATTTTTACTGTTGGGTATTGGTTTAGCCGGTGCAGGATTATTTAGAAATATTCAACCGATGGTCTATGGTAAACAGCCTGAAGGGCAACTTCCTGTGCAAGCTAATTTGTGGCCAGTGATGATCCACTTGGTTCTGGTTTTATGGCTGGGGCTGGCAATTCCTGCATTTTTAGCGGACTGGTTTACACAGGCAACTATATTAATTTCAGGGAGTGCACCTTTATGAGTCAAAAAAAACCAAGTCAAAATAAGCAGAAGTGGCCAATGGATTTTATTGCACAATTGCAACCGGTGGGGATACCGGTTGAAGCCTCTTTACTTGCAAGTATGACACTCTGGAAAATTTCCAGTCAGGATTGGAGAAAGTTTGCAGAATTAGCTCAACAATATGCTATTCGTTGGGTTTCTGGCTGGACTGACCAACAGTCGCAACACTACATTGTTAATACGCTGTTTGAAAAACAAGGTACCTATCTATTATTACGTACCTCTGTTTCTGAAGATAAAGCTTGTGTGCCGTCTCAAGCAGCGGTTTATCCTGCGGCTAATCGCAGTGAGCGTCATTCTCAGGATATGTTTGGCATTAATTTTACAGATCACCCGGATAATCGCCCCTGGTTACGGCATAAAGCCTGGAAAAAACATCAGTACCCGCTACATGATGATTTTCCTTTAACGGGTACACCGGAAGAGGTTACTCCGCCCGATATGGATTATCAGTTTGTTAAGGCCAGAGGCGCAGGTGTTTATGAAATACCTGTGGGTCCTGTTCATGCAGGTATTATTG
>CAYMPX010000114.1:0-8662 GCA_964392135.1 uncultured Methylomarinum sp. | reverse complement strand
TCTATCAAAATAAGCTGTAATCGTTGATATTTTGCTCAATTCTTCGAACCTCGTTTAAAAATGGGCGAACGGTGAAATATAATAATTTTTATGCTTGTTTTTTTTTAAACTTGTTCTATAATTTTGATTCGCGTGAGCACTAAAATTTCAAATGTTGGCTTTAATTTTCAAATTAATTTATACGGTGAGAAATACTTATGATAAAAAAAAATAAACTAGGACTGGCTTTTGCTATAACTGCAGCATTAGGTCTAGGCTCTGCTATTCAAACAGTTCAAGCAGCAAATATTGCTACAAGTGGCATAGGTGAAATAGTTTATTTCCCTTATTATTCGACAACTGCAGGTAAAGTGAGCTTTGTTCGTTTAACCAATAATAGTTTCGAGACTATAGCTGTAAAACTGAAGGTTCGTGAAGGTACTTTTTCACAAGATGCTCGAGATTTTCATATATTTTTAAGTCCACGTGATGTCTGGACTGCAAGTATCAGTGAGGTGAATGGTGAGGTTAGATTGAGTACAACGGATACAAGTTGTACTGTTCCTTCTAAAGACAGAGGCTGGCAAGATGATGGTAATGGTGCCTTTTCGATTGACATTCCTGCAGTAGGTAATACAGCTTCAAGAGAAGGTTATGTCGTGGCTCAAGTTATGGGGTCTAGTGATGGAAGATTACCCACTCAAGGTAGTCTTTTTGATGCAGTGTCTTTAATGCAGCATAATGGTAATGCAGCGCCAGTTGATTGTCATGCAGTGAGTGCAGCTTTTGATTTGAATGCATCTCTTGCACTAAGAGATGCACCTGGATTTATTTCCTTAAGATCTCAGTTCACTGAGCCAACAAACTCATTGTCTGGTGCTGCTGCAGTTGTTAATACAGTGACAGGAACATTGACTGATATGCCTGTAACAGCAGTTGCAAATGTTATTAATAGAAATGCTGATGGAACACAGGATTTAAACAATTATGTAGAAGTTGGTGCAAATGATTTGGCACTGCAAACTGACACCACCTCAAATGATGTAATCGGTTTTGTTGCGGATGATCGTCCTGATGAAAGAGATGCAGCGCCATCTATAGCAACCATCTATGATGATGTTAATTTTACAGCAACAACACTAAATCTTGTAGGAACATCAAGTGTCAACAATACTGTTACTGCTGCTTTAATGCAAGCAAGCTTGAGTAACTATATAGATACAACAGGTGGGAATAGCTGGGTTGTAACATTTCCGACTAAAAGACTTCATTTAGCTGCTCTTTGTAGTTCACCTTTTCCAGCAGATTGTGCTCCTGATATAACTTCTATTCAGCATACAATACGTGATCAAGGTGCTTTGACTTATGTGACAAATGAAGAAGAATCAGAATTTACAACGCCTAATGATGACCAAATTTGTTTCTCTGGTCCAGACTTCGCTGCAAGTTGTTCAACAACATCTGTCAATACAATTTCATTACCAACGGAAATGAATGTTATAAGTATGGGTTCTGGAAATGCATTGAGCTCAGGATTGCTAACAACAATATCTGATGGATTCTTAGGAAATATTGGCCTGGGTTGGATGCAAATGCGTTTTACTGATGCGGTGTCAATTTCTGCAACAGACCTTAATACTGCTGCTCCAACATCTTTATTTGGTTTGCCAGCAATTGGTTTTGCTTATACTGAATATAACTCAGGTGGTATTACTATGACTCAAGAACATACTTACACTTCACCTTTAAGACCATAATATTAAGTTAATATTGAAGCCAGTTCCTTAAAAAGAACTGGCTTCATCTTTAGTGTACTTCACTCACTGTACTACCCCTCCTGCTATTCTCTATAAAATTTTCCATTCTGATTTTAAAATACATTGTGCTTTTTCTGTATGATATTTACCCGGTTGTTATATTTTAGTGTTGATTTTGTAAGGTACTAAAGCTTATAAACCCCGTCCACATAGAACCCCGTCGTTTTATATAATAATTCTAAATATGAATTTTACAACTCTTCAATACAACCTATTTTAGATTTTTTAAAATACCCTTTACTATCAAATGCGAAAAATACAACCCAATCATAGAAAATGCCCCGTTAAAACCCAAAAGTATCAGGAAAAAGGCAACAAAATACCGTCCTTACTTGCATAGGCTAAACAGAATAATATTGTCTGCTTGACCATTTCGCCTTCCTTGGCATTTTTATCTCGCTGGGTTTCCAAAGCTTATTTGCTGAATTGGAATCAGCTCCAAACGCTCTGCCATAAACATTAGGTTTGATGGAATCTAGCAATAATTAATCTGTTGATCGCTTGGAAGCTTGAAGACACCGAAAAGCTATTAGCATTATTTTGTCACTTTTTCCGTTGCATATCGCGCTGATGAGTTAAAAAATAACGACTTTTAGTAAAAACAGATATATTAATCAAATAATTATAGGCAATAAAATTTTTAATTTTTTTCTTTGCTACCCTTCATGTGTAAACTACTTTATAGGGAATATCAAGGGTACCTAATAAACTCACTAAAAAAGGTTTCATCTAAACCTGCGATAATTTGTGAGGTTGTTTTGTAACCTGTTTTTCATACAATGCCTGAAATTCTGGTAACAACGCTTTCATTTGATTCATCTGCGTTCACAAGGTAGATACCGACACATCCAAGTGGATATTAATCCGAACCATTTTAAAGAATAGCGATAAAGTATTTGCACCGACACCTGACTTTAAACTGAACAAGTATCAAGCGGCAAAGACCATTAAACTTAACCCGGTACTCCCCCGCCTTCGTTTCCCAATGCGAAGACTTTGTGAAGGGGTGCTGGTCGTCGCGCCGCTTTATTGCCTGAGCAGACGATAGGCACTACTTTTAGATCGGTCAATAATTTCACCAGGCTTTCGTGCAGTTTGTTTGACCCTTGCTGGTAATCTCAGTGATAATGAGGTTACCAGCTTCGCGTATTTTCTGTGTCGCTCTGTTTTTTTAGTCATTAACTTTATGATACAGAAATAGGCGGACTAGTCTTAAGTTGGCAGCCTATAATAAACCCTCAATTTTTAACAGCTCTATTGCGCCGGGCATCCATAGGGGTTTGTAACAAAGGTCGATAAATTTCCACTCTATCCCCTGCGTTCACTCTATCCCCCAATTTACAGACCTTACCAAAAACCCCAACTGCCATTTTTGTTAAGTCTATATCGGGACATTGCTTTAAAATCCCGGAGCTTTGAATAAGCTGCTGCACTGAATCCCCCTCAACAAAAGGAATAGAGAGAGTTACCTGTTGTTCAGGCTTTGCAAATACCAGATAAACAGACTTATCCATAAATATTTTTAGCCCGCTCAGTAAACGAACTCACCATGGTATTACAGATTTGATTAAAAACCGTACCAAATGCCAGACTAGCAAACTTACCCTGCATTTCAAATTCTAAATCCAACGAAATTTTACTGGCATCTTCTCGTAACGGCATAAAAGTCCAAACACCATCTAAAGATGAAAACGGTCCGTCTAACAAGCTCATACATATTTTTTCATGCCTTGCTATACGATTCCGAGTTGCAAAGGACTTATTAAACCCTGCTTTAGAAATTTGCACCTCCGCTTCAACAATATCATCTTGTCTTTTTAAAATACGACTACCACTACACCACGGTAAAAATTCGGGGTAGGCTTCAATATCATCCACTATCTCAAACATTTGCTTGGCAGAAAATTTAACCAAGGCACTTTTTTGTACTGTTGTCATATTTAGAATATTCCTAATACATGTAAGAACACGATAAATACAGCAGCTGGCGCAATATAACGCACCAAAAAACTCCATAGATTAAATTGTTGCTCAGGCAAGGCCAGCTCCTCTTTAACATGTTTTTGATGCATAACCCAGCCAGCGAAAACAGCAATACAGAAACCGCCTATCGGTAACATTAAATTAGCCGTTATATAATCCAGAAAATTAAAAATCGTTTTATCAAAAATCTTAAAATCGGACCAGATATTAAATGAAAATGCCACGCTCACACCTAACAGCCAAGTCACAACACCACTGATGACACTGGCTTTAACACGGCTAAAACCTTTATTTTCAACTAACCAGGCAACGATTGGCTCAATCAAAGAAATTGACGAAGTTAATGCAGCAAAAACCAATAATACGAAAAACAAAACACCAAATAACCAGCCTCCCATCATACTGCCAAATGCAATGGGTAATGTCTGAAAAATTAAACCAGGGCCAGATCCCGGCTCTAAACCATTAGCAAATACCAAAGGAAAAATAGCAATACCCGCCAACAAAGCAACCACGGTATCTGCCCCGGCTACATATAAACTGGTTTTAGCAATGGATACATGACTCGGTATATAAGAGCCGTAAACCATAATAGCGCCCATACCCAAACCTAAAGTAAAAAAGGCATGCCCCATGGCGGTTAAGACCGCATCGCTATCGATTTCACTGAAATCAGGAGTGAATAAAAAAGACAAACCTTTAAAATAAGCGTCCCCCGTGGTCATGGCATAAGCCACCAACAAAATTAATAATACTAATAATGCAGGCATTAAAATTTGCACCGCTTTTTCTAATCCACCACGTACACCGCGCATAACAACACTCATCGTTGCAACCATAAATGCGGTATGCCAAAAAACCAATTGCATTGGACTGGCAATCAAATCATCAAAGCTTTCTTTAACCACTACAGCATCAGCAGAAAAGCCGCTAAAAAAAGCCTTAAACACATAAGCCCCGGCCCAGCCAGCAATGACGCTGTAATAAGATAAAATCAATATCCCTGCAATAACCCCCATCCAGCCTAAATAATGCCAGCTTTTATTGGCACTGGCTTCTGTCGATAATGTTTCTAAGGTATTAATAGGGCTTTGCCGCCCTCTTCGTCCCATCATACTTTCTGCAATCATGATAGGAATACCAATGGCTAAAACACAGGCCAAATACACAAGAACAAAAGCGCCTCCGCCATTTTCACCGGTAATATAAGGGAACTTCCAAATATTACCTAAACCGACTGCCGACCCTGTTGCTGCCAGAATATAAGCGAATCGTGACGACCACTCTCCATGTATTGATTTTGTATTTGCCATTTTTATGCCTAAAAAACTAATATAGTTACGTTCATTATCAATGAATCAAGTAAAATACCAAAATTATTCCTTTCCGTCAGTTTTAAAAACTATTTTCATTGCTATGGCCGGTAAAAAATCTAAAAAGAAGAACAAACAAACAGACAATACGATTGCGACTAACCGACAAGCCACGCATGAATTTTTTATAGAAGAAAAATTTGAAGCGGGTTTAGTTCTGGAAGGCTGGGAAGTTAAAAGCCTAAGAGATGGCAGAATCCAGTTAAAAGAAAGTCATATCGTGATTCATAAAGGCGAGGCATGGCTATTAGGCGCACATATATCACCTTTACTCTCGGCATCCACCCATATCGTTCCTGATACTATTCGCCGTAAAAAACTGCTATTACACAGACAAGAACTCAATAAATTAATAGGTGGCGTTGAACGTAAAGGCTATACCATAGTTCCACTTTCCATGTACTGGATAAACGGTAGGGCAAAACTGAAAATTGGTTTAGCCAAGGGTAAAAAACAACATGATAAACGTGCGGCATCTAAAGATAGGGATTGGCAACGTGATAAAGAACGTCTTATGAAGCATGCCTGAAACCGGGTCAGGTACTATCGCCCATGTTATTATACTTGTCATGCCAGCTCACTATCCCGACTCCCACAGGACTGTTTAGAAGGTGGCAGTAGAGGTTGGAACTTGCGTGTACATTCCACGTACCATGACATAAATAACGTATTAGGCTATCAACATAAGCTAAAAGCTCCATCCATACCGCTTTAGTGGTTGAGGGGAGTTGTTGACCTGATCACTTCCGTAGTATATCGATAGACCTTAACCTGATCAGACCAATATTCTTTTGCTAATCCTGCTTTTTGTTTTAGATGCTGTAAGAATTCTGCCGATGTCGGTATTAACTGCCAGACAGAAGGCAGAAAAGTCCCGCTATGAAAACCGCTTTCTAAAATCAATCCATCAATATCAGGACGAATTTGAGCAATTAAATTCGCTTCGGAAGTAAATTCTATCTCGACCGAAGGGCTTAAGATAGATAAGTATATATCTAAGCCTGTTAATTCTGACGACTGTAATGGAGGGAACCGAGAGTCTTTAAAGGCAGCAGAAAACGCATTTTCACAAATACCTTCAGCCAGAGGCAATAAGGCTTTTAAGGTACCAACGCAACCTCGCAATTGTTTGTTTTTTTTCAAAGTCACAAAAACAGCTTTTTGTTGCGCCAATTCAGCAGGATAATCTCTTAAATCAATACCTAACGGATCTCCTCTGCTTAACCCTGTGATAATAGAGTGATATGCTAAACCAAGTAAAATTTGCCTATTTGTTTCATTCAATGACATAAGCGCCATACCCCACCACTCTACTTTTATTGTCACTGCCTGCCGTATCACCCGAATTTCTTAAATCTACCGTTTTAACCTGCAGCCCCCTTTTTTTAGCCAGCTTTAATAAGCCACTGATAGGAACACAACCGCATGCACGACTACCCTCCAGTTTTTCATATTGCAATTTCTCAATCATTTCTGAGGTTTTTTTATCACGCATTTGAGCCGTTTTATAATCATGAAAATGACTTAAATCAGAACTGATAACAATTAATGTTTCAGGTTGTCCCCAAAACTGCTCAATCACACAACAGACATCTGTTGCAGACGCATCACCTGCGACGACAGGAACCAGCGTAAATGTGTCAAGTACTGCCTGCAAAAAAGGCAGATGAACCTCAAGACTATGCTCCCGCTCATGCGCCTGCTCTATAAAATGAATAAAAGGCAATTCAGCCAGTTTTGTGACGGCATCTGTATCGACGGCAATATATCCTAATGGTGTTGCAAATTGTTCGGCTGTACTGACAGCTAATCCGTGAAATCCGACGTAATGAGAAGGCCCGATTAAAACGACCCTGTTAATGCGTGATTTTACAGTTTGCAGACGGGCATAAACTGTCGCTGCAATAGGTCCTGAATAAATATAACCTGCATGTGGGGCAATAATAGCTTTAGGAACTTTTTCAGCTTGCGGCACGTCATTAATGTAATGCGCTAACATTACCCTGAGTTGTTCAGGATCAGCTGGATAAAAAGTACCTGCAACAGCAGATTTTCGAATATTTACCATACACTATGTATAGGCTATAAATATTAAATTGCAAATTTGATTTTCAATTAATTCAGACAACGCATCATCCCCTGACTCATGGTTCAGCCTTATGCACACAAAAATAGCAGAAAATACCGTTAAGACCCACTATTGGCATCCACTGGAAGACGGTCGAATCCAGTGTGATATATGTCCCCGGTTCTGTAAATTACATGACCAGCAACGGGGTTTGTGTTTTATTCGACAAAATCTGGAACATCAAATTGTTTTAACCAGCTACGGTCGCTCCAGTGGTTTTTGTATCGACCCTATAGAAAAGAAACCACTTAATCATTTTTATCCCGGCTCATCTGTTTTTTCTTTTGGTACTGCCGGCTGTAATTTAGCTTGTAAATTTTGCCAAAACTGGGATATCAGCAAATCCAGGGAAATGGATTCATTAATGAGCCAGGCCAATCCCGAAGCTATTGCCAATGCAGCCCTTAATAATGGCTGTAAAAGTGTCGCATATACCTATAACGATCCCGTTGTTTTTCATGAATACGCCATTGATACCGCTCAGGCGTGTAAAGCGTCAGGCATACAATCCGTTGCCGTATCAGCGGGCTATGTGTGTGAACAGCCCAGAGCAGAATTTTACAGCAACATGGATGCTGCTAATATTGACTTAAAGGCATTTAGTCAAAAATTTTACTATAAAATTACCGGCTCTCACCTGCAATCTGTTTTAGAAACGCTGCAATACATTAAGCAAGAAACCAATGTATGGCTGGAATTAACCACCCTGTTAATTCCGGGAGAAAATGATTCAGAAAATGAGTTACAAGACATGACCCAATGGGTGTTTGAAAACCTGGGTTCCGATGTGCCCATGCATTTCTCAGCCTTCCACCCCGACTGGAAAATGCGCAATACACCACACACACCAACGGCTACGTTATTAAAAGCCAGAACCATTGCACTAGCAAATGGTGTGCATTATGCCTACATAGGCAATGCGCATAATAAAGCAGCCGACAGCACTTACTGTCATCAATGCGGTGAATTATTAATAGGTCGTGATTGGTATCAACTCTACGAATGGAATCTGGATCATCATGGCGCGTGTTTATCCTGTGGGACGCCATGTGCAGGTGTATTTGATGCTAAACCCGGAATATGGGGTGCAAAACGCCAGGTCATTGAAATGTAGTAACGCCTTATCGACGCAAAATAATACGATACAGCTCCCCAGCTACACTCATCTCTCACGACGCCAATATAATGCCAGCAAGCTCCCTGAAATATTATGCCAAATGCTAAAGATAGCACTTGGCAAGGCTGTGGCAATTGAAAAGTATTTCACAGCAAGCGCCCGCTCAACCCCGAGTTTTGCATTGCCACTTCAATACAAACCATTCGACAGGTTCACTTTATAGCACCCCATGCTTGCACGTTTGACTTCGCCCAGCAGGTGGCAC
>CAYMPX010000113.1:3975-8682 GCA_964392135.1 uncultured Methylomarinum sp. | reverse complement strand
GTCAGATGTAGGTACTTAGCGTGAGCAGGATGCGGTAGCTGTGACGATGGGAATCAACTGGTTTGTGTGTTCCAGGTTAAATTTTTACTATTTAATGTAAAAACACTCACTTATTTAAGAGATAGTTAGAGGTGGCAATTCATCCCCTCAGCTAAAGACTGACGGGTTTTCTTGCCACAAAATGTATAAAAATTTAATTACTACCATTCAAGTGTTTATGATTTTTAAATGTAAAAAACAGTCTCTTTAATCCGCTTTTATTTCTCCCATACAATCAGTAATCAATGACTTGGCTACAAGTAGCAAAACTGAATCAACTATAATTCTCCGCTCTATCACGATTTTATTTTCTCAGCTTGTGGGTTTTAAATAACCTGAACTGTGCTACAAAACACTCCATTTTGACTAAACATATCTCCATACACTATGCCTCAAAGCTCAAAGATATTAAACAGCCGTGATAAATGGAGAAATAAAGCAACTGAACGTGCGGCTGAAATTCGAGAGTCCACCTCGTTCCCACCGAGGACGGTGGGAACGAGAGAGAGTAATTGTTTCGGTATTTTCCTTTTTAATAAATCTGTCTTGTGCTGGTATGAAGTGCTCTCGGTTTTGTTGTTAACCGTGATGTTGTTTTCATTTATTTTGTTGAAATGAATAGATATTCTTGTGATTTTATATTTTCATTATAAATTGTAATGTAAATACTGCATCTGGAATGGGGATATATTTATACAACAATATTACTATTTGCTAATTTTGTTATCCTTGTTTTACTTGATGTAATAGCTTAATAAATAAGAATAACTTTATGATTAATACGTTGTTTTTTTGTTCTTATATTTTGTTGATAAGTGATGTAGTTAAAATGCGTCTAAGTCATTGTAGAAAAACAAAGATTTAAATGTGAATGGTTCTTGACTGGGAATAAATAGGAACCTATAGTTGTTGCCAAGTGGGTAAAAGTGGTGAAAAATGGTTTTTTTGTTTATTTGAGGTGGTTTTTGTATCGCGGAGTAAGCTCAATCAATTTAGATGCGAAAGGACGCCTTGCAATTCCAACTCGATACCGGGCGGAATTACAGGAAAGTTGTGAGCGTCAACTGGTTGTTACAGTCGCTGTAGATGAACGCTGTATAGGTGAGAAGGGATGTCTTTGGTTGTATCCATTACCGGAATGGGAAAAGCTGGAGTTAACCATTAGCAAGTTACCTACGTTGAATAAAATGGCAGGAAAATTAAAACGTTTTCTAATTGGTAACGCCTCTGAGTGTGAGATGGATTCTCAAGGGCGGTTATTGTTACCTGAAAAGTTAAGGAAATTTGCGGGAATGGATAAGCATATTATGTTGGTTGGACAGTTAAATAAATTTGAAATATGGAATGCAGTCGCCTGGATTGCAAAAGAGCATGAATGGATGAACGGGGATGATACAGAAGGGCTTGAAGAACTAGAGTCGTTGTCTTTTTAATGACGCATTTATCTGTTTTATATAAAGAATCTCTGCAAGCGTTAAATATACAGCCTGATGGCTACTATATCGACTGTACTTTTGGGCGAGGTGGGCATAGTAAAGGTGTGCTGGATCGTTTAGGAGAGACGGGGAAATTATTAGCCTTTGATCGGGATTTGGCGGCAGTCAATTCGGTTTATGCGGATGAAATGCGCAAAGACCCGCGGTTTACATTGCATCATGGTTGTTTTTCTGAGCTGGAAGCTGTGGTTAATCAACAGGGTTGGCATGGGAAAGTGGGTGGTGTGCTAATGGATCTGGGGGTTTCTTCACCTCAATTAGATGATGCACATAGAGGGTTTAGTTTTTTAAGAGACGGTCCTTTAGATATGCGTATGGATGATAGTCAGGGCATGTCGGCTGCGCAATGGCTTGCCCGGGTAGAAGAAAAAGTGTTGGTTAACGTGTTGTTTGAATATGGAGAAGAGCGATTTGCCCGGCGAATTGCTAAAGCGGTCATAGAACGACGCCTAATAACGCCACTGCAAACAACGCTGGATTTAGCAAAATTAATTGAAAATGCCGTGCCAAAAAAAGAAAAACATAAACATCCTGCAACGCGTAGTTTTCAAGCGATAAGAATTGAAATAAATAACGAGTTGGGAGAAATAAAACAAGGCTTACAGCAAGCAATTAATATTTTAAAGCCGGGGGGGCGATTGGTGGTAATTTCTTTTCATTCATTGGAAGATCGTATTGTAAAACGATTTATCAGGAGTGAATCGGGTAGGAAGTTTAACCCGGGAAAATTACCGATAAAAGAAGCGGATATTGAGCAAGGGATATTAATGCGAGTGGGAAAGGCAATAAAAGCAAATGTGCTGGAATTGCAAGAAAATCCAAGAGCACGAAGCGCTGTTATGCGAGTTGCTGAAAGAGTGTAGTCTGTTGTTTTTTTCTAAAGTTATTTTGTTGCCAGGACTGGTTTTTATCTTATTGATCTCTGCATTGGCTGTGATTGAAAGCAAATACCATTCGCGTTCGTTATTTATAGATATTCAGGCAAAGGAAAAAAAACTGGATAACTATGAGGTGGAGTGGGGGCAGTTGCAACTGGAATTAACGATGTTAACGGAAGAGAATAGAGTTGAGCAGATAGCAAAAAAACAATTGAAATTAAAAATACCGCAACGAAAAGAAATTGTTTATCTTAAACCTTAGGAACATATACGAAATATAACCTCAACAACATGCCTTCTTTTTATTCAACTTCTCGGCAATTGCTTCTGTATTGCTCTGCTACACACCCTCCGTGTGCTTCGTATTTCGCTTTGAAGATAAACAAAAATTCTGCGTCAGTTATCAAACGTATTCCGTGCGAGTTTCTTAAAGGATGAACACACGGTGAGGTATTTGCATAGACAGCAGGATTTTAAATTAAGGCGACGCGTATTATTAGGGCTTATGTTGTCTGGAATGGCTGTATTGATAATACGAGCTGTTTTTTTGCAAGTTGTTGATATTGATTTTTTAAAACAACAGGCTGACAGGCGGCATATTGGGGTGGTTTCAGTTTCTGCTTATAGAGGAAAAATTCTTGATAGAAATAATGAGCCGTTAGCGATTAGTACACCGGTAGAGTCTGTTTGGGTCAATCCTCAGCACTTTAATATAGAGGAAAGCACTAAATTAAAGCAGGTTGCCAGGTTACTTAAAGTACCTGATAAGAAGATTGCAGGGTTAATGAAGCTTGGGACAAGTAAACGATTTGCTTATTTAAAACGGCGAATAAACCCGGAACTTGCTGAAAAAATAAGGGCATTAGAACTTAGCGGGGTCTATTTTTCCCGGGAATTTAAAAGATATTATCCCGCAGGTGCTGTTTCTGCACATGTTGTTGGTTTTACCGATATAGATGATGTCGGTCAGGAAGGCATGGAACGAGGCTATGAACAAAGTTTAAAAGGTATTGCGGGTAAAAAAAGGGTGATTAGGGACGGTCGCCGTCGAGTAATTAATGATATTGAGAATATTAAAGATCCGGTTCCAGGACAGGATCTTATTTTAAGCATCGATCAGCGCCTACAGTATTTAGCGTTTAAAGCATTACAGTCGGCAGTGATAGAACATAAGGCGTTTTCTGCATCAGTTGTGGTATTGGATGCTAAAAATGGTGAGGTTTTAGCCGCAGTTAATCAGCCGGCATTTAATCCAAACACCCGAAAAGATTTAAAAGGAAGTTTATACCGTAACAGAGCGATGCTGGATGTATTTGAACCTGGCTCCACAGTAAAGCCTTTTGTGATAGCGGCTGCATTAGATGGTGGCTATGTAAACGATGATACTAGAATAGAAACGCATGGTTTTTTTCGGGTCGGGCGTAATTTAGTGAAGGATGTGCATAATTACGGCACTTTGGATTTAATGCATGTGTTGAAGAAGTCCAGCAATGTGGCTGTAAGTAAAATTGCCTTAAAGATGCCGCCAGAATATTTTTGGGGCATTTATAAGCAGTTGGGTTTTGGAACGTCTGCAAACGTGGGTTTTCCTGGTGAAACCAGTGGAGCCTTATTAGATTTTCAAAGATGGCATGATTTTGAACAGGCAACTTTAGCGTATGGTTATGGTGTTTCAACCTCTACTTTGCAATTAGCCAGGGCTTATACTGCTCTGGCGGATGAGGGTATTTTACATTCTGTGAGTTTGTTAAAACGGCATAAAGATTATGATGCAAAGCGGGTGTTTACAGCAAAAACAGCGAAAAAAGTCACCGCAATGCTTGAACATGTGATTAAAAAAGATGGTACAGCGTATAAAGCACGAGTTGATGGCTATAGAGTAGCTGGAAAAACCGGTACAGTAAAAAAGGCCATAGCGGGTGGTTACGCGGATGATCGTTATTTAGCTGTTTTTGTGGGGCTTGCTCCTGTGAGTGATCCGCGTTTTGTTATTGCCGTAATGGTTGATGAGCCGAGTGCAGGAAAATATTATGGTGGCCTGGTTGCTGCACCGGTTTTTTCTAAAGTGATGGCAGGTGCTTTAAGAGTTTATGGTGTTGCCCCTGATAAGGAAGATACCATGCCGGTATTGTTAACGACAGTAAAATGAAGCTTATCGAATTATTAGATGGCTTACTTGATGTTTCATCAGCAAGTGGTCATGCGATAGATATTAAGGGTATTACGCTGGATAGTCGAGGTGTAGCAAGCGGATTTGTGTTTATCGCGGTTGCAGGCGCATTGCAACATGGCTT
>CAYMPX010000113.1:0-3875 GCA_964392135.1 uncultured Methylomarinum sp. | reverse complement strand
GACTGCCTGGCTGTGACTGATTTAGCTTCAAAACTGGGCTGTATTGCGGATCGTTTTTACCAATCACCGTCTAAAAAATTAGAGGTGATCGGGGTAACGGGGACTAATGGCAAGACAACCTGCAGCCAGTTTTTATTACAGCTTATTCCTGAATGTGGCGTGATAGGTACATTAGGCTGGGGGGTGAACCAGCGGTTAAAAGAAACTGTTAATACCACGCCAGATGCACTGGCTGTTCAAGATATGCTGGCTCATTTTGTCGCATTAAAAAAGCAGACGGTAGTGATGGAGGTTTCATCGCATGGTTTAGAGCAAGGGCGAGTGAATGCGGTAAGATTTAAAGGGGCAGTATTTACAAATTTAACGCGTGATCATTTGGATTACCACGGTTCTATGGCTGAGTATTTACAGGCTAAGTTAGCCTTGTTTAAACGACCTGAATTAGTGTTTGTAGTGGTTAATGCGGATGATAAAAATAGTAAACTATTTTTATCGGTTGCTCATAAAAATGTAAAACGCTGGGCTTTTAGTGCAACGGCTAAAGAATTGGCTTTGGCTGAAAATGTAATTGCAGATAATGTGGTCTTTAGCTTAGAGGGTATTCAGTTTATTATTTGCTGGCAGGGTGAGAGGGCTTTAGTACAGACAAAAATTGTTGGGGATTTTAATTTAGATAATATTTTAACGGTGATTACCGTGTTATTAGCACAAGGTGACTCTTTACAGAATGCGGTGAGAAAAGTGACTAAATTACAGCCGGTCGCTGGGCGCATGGAGCGTTTCGGTGGTAATGGTCAGCCCTTTGTATTTGTTGATTATGCGCATACACCGGATGCATTAGAAAAAGTATTATCAGGCTTAAGAAAATACAGCAAACAGAGATTGCGCGTGGTTTTTGGTTGTGGTGGTAATAGAGACCAGGGCAAGCGCGCAGAAATGGGCGTTGTTGCAGAAAGATTGGCTGATTGGGTAACAGTGACCAATGACAATCCGCGTTTTGAACAGCCTGAGCAGATTATCAAAGATATTGTACAGGGGTGTTCTGGAAATAAGCATGACATTATTCAAGATAGAGAGTCTGCAATACAGGCAGTAATAAAACAAGCGGATAAAAATGATTGTATTTTGATTGCCGGTAAGGGTCATGAAAATTATCAAGAAATTGAAGGGGTTAAGTACACTTTTAGTGATCAAATGACTGTAAAAAATGCTTTGTTAGATAGGGAAAATAGTGCAAATGTTGTTGAGTGAAATTGCCCGTTATACCGGTGGTTATTTGGTAGGCGATGATTTAGCAATCGCAGCCGTCAGTATAGATACCCGCACATTAAAAAAAGATGACTTGTATATTGCTATAAAAGGTCAGAATTTTGATGGACATACATTCATAGAACAGGCTGAAACAGCTGGGGCAAGTGCGGTATTAGTTGAATATAAAACGACTATAAAGCGACCTCAAGTCGTCGTTAAAGATGCACGCAGAGCATTAGCAGAGCTGGCAGCAGCCTGGAAACATAAGGCTGATGTAAAAACCATTGCGGTAACGGGTAGTAATGGGAAAACCACGGTAAAGGAAATGATTGCCGCTATTTTAGCGATTAATGCCAAGGTACATTTTACTCAAGGTAATCTAAATAATGATATTGGTGTACCTCTTACTTTATTGAAGCTGCAGCAGCAAGATCAATATGCAGTCGTGGAAATGGGAGCAAATCATTTAGGTGAAATTAAATACAGTAGCCATTACGCAAAACCCGATGTGACAGTTATTACTAATGTTGGCGCCGCACATATCGAAGGTTTTGGTAGTCTCGAAGGTGTTGCCAGAGCGAAAGGTGAGATTATTTCAGGGTTGAGTACTACAGGTACTGCAGTACTGAATAAAGATGATGAATTTTATAGCTTATGGTTGCAAATTGCAGCTGATAGACAGGTTTATTCTTTTGGATTGGATGAAACATCAGATATAAGCGCCCAATCAATTGCAGTAACGCTTGAAAATAAGCACTTTGTTACCCGGTTTGTTTTATCAACAGCGACTGACAATAGAGTGATAAAGTTAAGGCTGGCTGGCGAACACAATGTCGTTAATGCCTTAGCAGCAGCAGCAAGTTGTTTGAGTGTGGGGATAGGGCTAAACCAGATAAAACAAGGGCTGGACTATTTCGAGCCCGTTCAGGGGCGACTTCAGCCTTTGCCTGGAATGCATGGTGGGCTGGTGATTGACGATAGCTACAATGCAAACCCAAGCTCGGTGAAAGCTGCGTTGGATGTATTGATACGGTGCCAGGGTGAACCTTGGGTTGTGTTAGGGGCATTAGGTGAAATGGGTGTTGATAGTAAAAAGGAACATGAAGAATTAGGTCAACTGATTAAGTCAATGCGAGTGAAACGCCTATTAACCATAGGGGCTGACGCAGAGTTTACAGCGAATGCATTTGGCAAGGGTGCCGCGTTTTTTCATGACCAGGCGCAGTTGATTACTGTGTTAAAAAATGAATTAAAGGGGGGAGAGAGCGTATTGATTAAAGGCTCTCGTGCCCAAAAAATGGAAAATGTTGTTGCAGCATTAGTGAAATATTTCAGGAAATAAAAAAACGATGTTACTTTATTTAGCAGATTATTTGATGAACTTTGATGGCGGATTCAGGGTATTTCAATACCTTACATTACGAGCCATTTTGGGTGCTTTAACGGCATTGATTATTTCATTCATTATCGGGCCGGTAATGATTAGAAAATTAACCCGAAAAAAGATTGGGCAATCAATTCGAGAAGACGGCCCCGAAAGTCATTATGAAAAGGCAGGTACTCCAACCATGGGGGGTGCCTTAATATTGGTTGCTATTGCGATTAGTACGCTACTCTGGGCAGATCTTGAAAATCGTTATGTCTGGGTAGTGTTGTTAGTCACATTAGGGAATGGTGTCATTGGTTTTGTCGATGATTATAGAAAAGTCATGCAGGGCAATAGTGATGGCTTGTCGGCAAAAGCCAAATTATTTTGGCAATCGGTGATTGCTTTAAGTGCCGGTGTTTTTTTGTATATGACAACAGAAGTCGCGGCAGAAACCCAGTTTATTGTGCCCTTCTTTAAAGATGTGATGATTGAGATGGGATGGACCTATATTGTTGTTACTTATTTTGTGATCGTTGGATCAAGTAATGCCGTTAATTTAACCGATGGTTTGGATGGCTTAGCCATTATGCCAACGGTTATGGTGGCAGCGGCTTTAGGTATTTTTGCCTATTTATCGGGACATGCCAACTTTGCTGACTATTTAGCCATTCCTTATTTACCTGAATCGGGTGAGTTGATTGTATTCTGTGCCGCATTAGTGGGTGCAGGGTTGGGCTTTTTGTGGTTTAACGCCTACCCTGCTATGGTCTTTATGGGGGATGTAGGTGCATTAGCATTGGGAGCCGCGCTGGGTATTATTGCGGTGCTGGTTCGTCAGGAGATAGTACTGATGATTATGGGCGGTGTGTTTGTAGTTGAAACCATATCGGTCATTATTCAGGTGATTTCTTATAAGTGGCGAGGAAAACGGGTGTTCTTAATGGCACCGATTCATCATCACTATGAGTTAAAAGGCTGGCCAGAACCTAGAATTATCGTACGTTTCTGGATTATTACCGTAATTTTAGTATTGATTGGGCTGGCAACTTTAAAATTAAGATAATTATGAATAGAGAAATGATTTCAGACTCTTTAAATAAACAATTGTCTTTAAATAACAACTCAAAGGTATTGGTTGTAGGGCTGGGTACCACGGGGTTTTCCGTGGCTAGGTTTTTACATCAACAGGCGATTCCTTTTGCGGTTATTGATAGCAGGGATAAGCCACCTTTGAATGATGCCTTGTTAGAAGAAT
>CAYMPX010000112.1:0-8688 GCA_964392135.1 uncultured Methylomarinum sp. | reverse complement strand
ATCTTGAACCTCACGATCCAAGCCCCTGAGTCTTTAGCTCAGGGGTAGTTGACTCTCGTAAAAGTAGCAAATTGAGCATTTGTTTTATTTGCTGAATATTGTTGGCTGATGTTCCGCTGTTTTCCAATTGTTCAAGCGCATTCTGTATTGTTTTTATAGCTTGCACACGTTGTTCCCGCTGCTGTTTAAGCTTGTCAATCATCAACTGTATCGATTCTGCCACTTCTGCCAGTTCATCATGTTTTCGAAGTTGCATCATATCGTCCAGCCGACCTTCGCCAATCTGTTCAAAAATACGGCAAAACCGGTACAAAGGACCGGCAATTTTATGTGAGCGATATAGTACGATGATTGTGGCAATAACTGACCCAACCAATAAAGCGACTAAATTACCAATACCAATCGCCAGCCCCAGATGCCGCCAGGATTCTGCCAGTACGATATGAGCTGACCGGGATTGTGATTCAAAAAAAGCGGTCAGCAAAAAATAAAGCAATAAGGCCGACACAACACTGGCCGAAATTACACCAATAATAATCCAGAAAATAAATTTGCCTTGAAAGGCAGGTTGAATAAATAACTTTTTTCGTTTAAACGATTGCGTGTTACTCATGGCTGTGTTTTCCTTCATGATCGTGACAAACCAAACAGAGTTCGCCATTCGCGTTATTTCGACGTAATAAATAGGTTTTTGTTAAACGTTCACTATTGAGAAAACGATCCATAAAATTGACGCTAGCCCAAGGACGATTGCTATGCAAATGACCATGCACTCTATGACAGGTCAGGCAAGTAATATAATCTATAGCAGACAACGGTAAATCGGCAGGCACAGGAAAATTAACGCGAATGTTGACACTATGTGACGAGGCGTTATCCGTATGACAGTTAACACACATGTTGATCTCATTCTGGTTAAAACCCATCCGCCGATGTGAGTGTGGGTTGTTGTCCAGAGAGCTGATGTCATCCACATGGCATTGTTGGCAAAGTGTATCTGACATATTTTTACTTAACACATGCGGGTTAGGTGCTGTATCTGCCTTCGCAATAGATAATATCCCCAGACAGCAAATCAGAGACACATAAGTTTTTATCCTGAATGGTGTTTTCATCATCATTTAAAATGAACCGACCAGTTGTGCAATCCCGGTTTGCGTTTGAAATGCAGGTTCTGCCGTCCGATATCCCAAGGTATCCGTATATTCTATCTTGAATGTTAAAAAATCGTTTAAATGATATCCCATCCCAACGCTTATAGCGGGAATAAACCCTACCTGAAAATTAGTATCATTAACATTAACGAAAGCGTAACTCGGCTGCCATTCCTGATACCGACCGAACACATACATATCTTCATCCAGCCATTGCTGCAAGTCGCCCAGCAAAGTAACATGAAATGCTGATTCATTCAATACAGGATTACCATCGTTGCGATTAGCTTTGGAATCATGAAAAACATACTCGCTGTTGAAATGAAAGTTTTCGTAATTGAATGATAAATCAGCCGCATAAAGCCGATCGGTAGTATGTTCTGATTGATCCATGTCCTCCATATAAGACAAACCAAAATCCAGCAGTGGTAATGCGGACTGTTTATGTAATTGAAAAGGTGAATTCATCGAAAAACCTATCCGCGTACCTAGTGCCACTCCGTTACTGAAAATGGAGTCAATCGCATAGATGGCATAGGTTAAATTTTGCCACTTGCCATAAGTTCTTATCCCTGGGGAATTGAAGCCACCATTAGCCGGATTGAACCCGGATTGTTGAATACGGGTGGTGGTCATGGGCGGTGTTACCGTTAATCGGTCAGTCACGGCAAAATACTGATAATCTGAGCCAAAAGGCAAGTCAAATTGACCGACCTGCAAGTGGAAACCAGGATCCTGAAAAATACGTCCCCGCACAGGAATACTTTCGTCATATAAGTGGAAATCAATAAAGGCAGCACCAACCTGGGCATTTGGGGTAGTGCCATAAGGAAACCAGTCCAGCGCTATGCTAGCTGCAAAGTCCCCTTTGTGAAAGATTCTGTCCAGATCCAGTTCAACTACACCGACATGAAATATTTGATTGGAACCATTTTTGGTTTGTGCGGTGGTATCAAAAAAGCCACTAATTTCAGGCCCGCTATCTTCATCGGAGTCGGTTTCAGGCGCTTCTGCCGTACCTGGAAAGAAAAAAGCCGCCAGTGATTGTTGCGTCTTTTCCAATGAGGCAACAGAAACCTCATTTACATTATTTTCTGCCCGTTGGGTGGGAGACTTGTTTGATTGTAATTGTTGTATCAGTTTTTTCTGATCCCAGGCCAGTTTCTCCAGTTCACTGATTCTTTGATTCATTCTGAGCATTTCAGCCGATTTGCTTTGCAATAACTCTTCAACCAATTGCTTAACCTGTTCCTGATTCATGCGAGATAACGCTTGTTTTTCCTTATGAATAAGAGGGTCTTCATCTGGCAGATAAACAGACTCAGTGTGTCCACAAGCGGGTAACCCTAACAACAATAAAAACTGCAATATTTTCATCAATTATATCAACATTCAGCATAAACAACGTAAAGGTAGCCAAAAGGCTGGTTTTGAGCAAAAGCTAACATCATAAGCTATATTAATTGTTCCAAAACTTCGGCTACCCACTTAAGACGGAATAGTTTCCATAAACCCCCAATCATTTTATTTCACACGTTATTCCCGGGATTTTTTACCGGGAATCCATGCTTGGCAATAGATTCCGCCTCAGTAACCACACTATGTATAACTTATTGATAACTCGTAATGAGTGCATAATATCAGTTAATAAAATCGTAAAATAGCATAATCCTCAAGCAAAGTTATCCAGCTTCAGCTTTGGGGACGATCAAATAACCGGACGTTTTAACGATAGGGTTGCGGGTTGAGATTTAATCCATACCATGAAATCATCACTGCTTAACGGCTTTGCAATGCCGTAACCTTGACCAAATGTACAGTTCATTATTTTCAATTCATCGCTGTGTTCCTGGGTTTCTATGCCTTCAGCAATAATCAGTTGCTTGAAGTTTTCAGCCAGACCGATAGTACCTTTGACTATTGCCATATCTTCAGGGTCTTTCAACATATCAATGACAAAGCTTTTATCAATTTTAATAAAGGAAATGGGAAGTTGTCTTAGATAAGTCAACGAAGAAAAACCGGTTCCAAAATCATCCAAAGCAATACGGACATTATAGTCATGGCAACTTTGCAAAATATTTTTTGCGGTGTCAAAGTCTTTAATTGCGGCAGACTCAGTTATTTCCAGTACTAATTGTTCAGGTTTTACATCGGGATATGCTGCCAGAAACAGAACCAGCTCATTAAAAAAATCAGGATGCTGAATATGGCAACAAGCAATATTGACGCTGAGTTTTAATATCAACCCTTGATTATTCCAGTTGTGAAGTTGTTGACAAGCGTGTTGAATAACCCAACGCCCCAGTTCTATCATAAGATCATTGTCTTCGATAGCCGGTAAGAAATCATCGGGAAATACTAGCCCCTTATCCGGGTGATTCCAGCGAATCAGGGCTTCAGCACCAAATATCATATTGCTGCTGAGATGAATTTGTGGCTGATAATGTAAAACAAACTGATCGGTTTGCAACGCAATTTTAATTTCTTGCCGTATAGTGAGTTCTAAATGAATCTGATTGTCCATTTCAGTATTAAAAAACTGAACCTGGTTGCGACCTTTTTGTTTGGCTTCATACATCGCCTGGTCTGCGTGTCTGATAAGCGCATCTGAATCAGAAGGATCATCAGGAAAAATAGTGACCCCGATACTGGGCGAGACCTTGAGTTGTGAAGATCCAGTGATAACAGGCTGGTTAATTAAATTTACAATGCGTTCCAAGGGACCGGTAAGATTATCCGGTTTCTCTATTTGCATCAAAATAACAAATTCATCTCCACCAAGACGAGCAATAGTATCCGGTTCACGAATGATTGATAAAAAACGTCTGGCAAGTTCTATTAATAATAAGTCTCCTGTTTCATGACCATAATTATCATTAATGGCTTTAAAACCATCAAGATCAATAAACATAACCGCTAGCATATATTGATCTCGCTGCGTTCTTGCAATAGATTGTTCAAGCCTTTCTGACAGCAACGCCCGGTTAGGTAATGCCGTTAATGGATCATGCGTGGCTTGCCAGGCAAGGTGTGCGGTTCTTTCAGCAACTTTTTCTTCTAGCGAATGGTTTAGCGTTTGTAATTCCTGAGTGATTCGTTTTTTACCTGCCCAGGCTTTTTCCAATTTAAAACACATATCATTAAAAGCCGTACCCAATTGAAAAATTTCATTGTTGCCGACAATGGAGACACGCCTTGATAAATCCAGGGTTGATGCAATCTCAACAGCGGTTTGGGTTAATATCTGAATGGGCTGACTGATTTTGCGACTGGTTATAAAAATAACAAATAGAGCCAATAAAATGGTGATACTGCCAATGATTAGACTGATATTTAAAATATGCTGCGCGGGCGCATAAAAACGGCTGGTATCAGCCAGAGAAACCCAGTGCCATACGTTGGTCAAGGGCGTAGTTGCAGTATTTTCCAGACGAAGAACAAAATAGTTTTCATTATCAAAAGTTATTTCTGAAGTAATGGTTTTTTGTTTTCCGGTGATAACAGCTGTAGGTATTTCAAGCAATTTTTCAGACAATCGAGAGGGTATTTGTTTGTTTTTTAGTATATTGTCGTTAGCATGATTGAATAACAGTATATAGGTTTCAAATGCAGATAAATTCAGTAACGATTCAATGTCCTGCCACGGGTAAGTCATTACCAGATAACCAAGTGGTAACTTTGAACCAAAGTCAGCATATACCGGTTGCCATAAAGCAATAACAGGTTTATGAGTAGCAGGGTCAGTGTGTTTATCTATCAAATGCTGTTTTCTCTGTATCGCCGACAAATACACATTAAAATCTATCGGCGAAGAAACCCGATAGTCTGATGCAATTAATTTTCCTGAACTTGACAGGGCATAAAGATGTCCGGACAAATGATGCAGCCTTTTAAAATTTTCCAGTGTACGGGTGATTCTTAGATCGGTATCTTCTGTCAACAAATCGTTCATTACGACCAGACTGGCCCATGATTTAAGATTAATCAGCGATTGGTTCAATTTTATTTCCAACTCATTTCGCTTTGCTGTAGAGGATAAAAGAAGTTCTTCATAGGCACTGGCTTTTAGGTATTTTGATAATTCAAAGGATGAAATTCCGAACAAACTGACCAGAACAATAAAAAAAATTGATCCGTAACTAAAAAATAATTGCCGAAATATGCTGGAATTAATCATTAAAAGTGACCAATGCTTGTTATATGGGGATAGTTATCCGGTAGGGGACCATTGATGTAGGCAATCGCGCCGGGTACATTTTCGACAAATGAAAGTACCGCCTGCCTGGAATTCTGGATAACCGGTAACCGGATACCTTTGTAGTGCATTTTTTTTAAATACCAGGCATATTTTTTACTGCTGATTCCCAATTTTTGTTCAAACTGTTGGCGTAACAGGCTGTCTGATCGTCTATTAACGACAATAATAGGATTTTCATCTGACCAGGAACGTTGCTTGAGTAAATAGATATTTTTAATCTTTTTTTTGGATAACTGCTGATTGACAGATGCCGATAAATGAACCACCAGAGTGATGCTATTTTCCAAAGCAAAAACTGATGGAGTGATAAACAGGGTAAAAAATAAAATGAGTGACCGCATCAAAACATCACTCCAAAAGAACCAAAAACACCTTCATTTATACCCAGATTTGCCCCTCTATGCAAGACATATTCAAGCTTCCATACCAGTGCATTTTGTGTGCGAAAATTGAACCCAAAAACAGCGTTTTGTTGCGATTCAATAGCATCGCGCTGACTAAAGGTTTCGCCACGTCCGACAACAGACCACTGTTCAGTGATTGGGGCGACTAATTGCAGATATCCGCCCCAGTCATGATTGCGCCGACGTTTACTTTCCGCGCCGTGAACAGCGGCATAAAAAATCTGGGAGCTGAATTGTACAAACTCAAAATCATATATTCCATCCACTGCAAACAAAGTTTGTCGTTCCCGGCGGGTAGTCAGTTCGGCATGTTGAATCGACAGCGCAATTTGTCCGGAAAATTCATCGCCATATTGTAAATGGATGCCGTTAATATTTTTATAACGCACAGGACGGGTTTGCAGACCTTTAGGAAGCAGTTCCTCCCAGGGTTGGTAATAGAGCTTTATACTCGGCAACCATTCGGATTTCGGATTGTAGTTCAGCGAAAATCCGGAAATAAATTCAGAAAAATTTAAAAATGTGGTTAAAGGTCGCGTTGTTGTTGCCACTAATGGATTGGCATGTATCTGGTTCCATTCGCCAACGGGTGCCAGCATTTTCCCAATACGCAAAGTTAATTCGTCAGCGATCAGCATGTCGTTATAAAGGCGCTCCAGATCAAATCTTCCTGCATTGGAAAAGGCACCTTTATTTTCAGTCCAAAGCGGTTGGTTGGCATATTCAATCTCAAAAAATATATCAAGATAGCGGTTATATTGCCCGTGCCCAAACAGTGCCAAATCATCCAGCGACAAGTCGACTTGCTTTTGTTGTTGCATAGGAGCTTGAAGTTCAACCGATGTATACCCGCTTAACCTCCATGAACCTATATTGTAACCATTACCTAAAGTATAGCCATTAGCTTGAGGGCATAAACAAAAGATTGCTATACAAGATAAGAGAAATTTTGTCATAAAATTAACGCCTGACATCAAGGCAGTCGGGTTTAAATTCACTTGACTTTTTAGTCAAAAAAATACTGTGCAAATACTGTTGCGCTTGACTGGGTAGACTTCGGGAATGGCGGGTAGTATAAAGTGATTGGGGGATTATGACAATTAGCCCGTCTTACGTTGGTAGCCGGAATATTAATAAAGAAATGTCTCATTAAAATAATTCAATGTTGCTTTCATCCGTTACTGAAGTATGACCAAAGCGTGTGTTTAACGGTTGATCACTGACTTTGAATTGATTGATTAAAGAGGCAAGCAATAAAGATAACTGTGCCAAATCGCTACTATCCGAGGTGTTTTGCATCGCGTTGTCTATGGTCTGTTGTACAGTCTGACTGATAGCAATGATATGCTGATTAATATCTGTTGCCGATGCTGACTGTTGCTGACAGACTTCAGATATACTTTGATTCATATAACTGATATTGGCAACTGCGTCAATAATGCCTGTGAGCGATTGACCGGCAGAGCTGGATAAATCACAGGTTTTACTTGCCTGTTCACGGCTTAGTTGCATGGCATCAACCGCATTTTTAACTTCACGCTGCATACTGCTGATCATTCCCTGAATTTCTATAGTGGCTTGCTGGGTTTTATTGGCTAACCCTCGAACTTCATCTGCCACAACCGCAAAACCGCGTCCGTATTCACCGGCTCTGGCCGCCTCAATAGCAGCGTTTAAGGCTAGCAAGTTAGTCTGTTCAGTAACTTCTGTAATCGTTTTCAGAATAAAGGTGATTTTTTCACTCTCAGCATAGACTTTATCAACAACACTGGATGCATCACCAATTTGTTGTGATAACTGTTCAATTTCAACCGCTGCTTTTTTAACTACTTCGCTGTTTTTCTGTGTCTCCTGCATGGTCTGGTCTGCCGACTGAAACGCATCCTGAGCCATTTCCGTCACTAAAGAAATGGCCTTGGTCATGCTGTTCATTGAGTCGCATACTTTCTCAATTGCCCCTTGTTGGGTACGAATAGAAATATTGGTTTGTTCATTGATTTTTGCAGAAGCATGTGAAGCTGATGATAAATTTTCAGCAGAATCACTGATTTTCAGCATGAGTCCTTGTATGTTACCGACAAAAATATTAAACCCGTTGGATAATTGAGCTAATTCTTTCAAATAGTTCCCATCTAAACGCTTCGTTAAATCTTTGTCACCTTCCGCAATGTTATGCATTCCTTGAGAAAATTCTTCCAGTGGTTTGGAAACCCCATGTTTCACTAAAACAACAAAACCTGAGATTAATCCAAGCGAGATGATGCTGATGATGATAATTATCCAGCGCTCAGATTCTTCCTCGACCGCCTGTAAGTGTTGCTGTTTTTCAGCGTAGGTCTTTTCATTCAGTTCAACAAGTCGAGCAAGTAATTTTATCGGCTCCCTGTCTATGCCTCTAACCTGACTGTCAATGCGTTGCTGAGACTCGGGATTTGTTAACGGGTGTTGAGCTAATGCTGTTCTGTATTTTTGACCTAACACTCGGTGAGTGTTCAAAAATTGATTGGCGAGTTGATAAGCTTCTGTGTTGTTACCCAGCCATTTGAAAAGGCTATTTACATCCCCTTGGGTTTTCTTCTCAAACTGGGTAAAACTGGCAAGGTATTTGTTGTAATTATTTGTTTTATGACCGCGTAACAGAATATTTTTCCATTCCTGTATTTGTGTTTTAAAGTTAATTTGAGCTTGAAATGAATGTCGACTGATAAATATTTCCTGCTGGGTTAACTCAGCTGTTTTTGTAATATATTCCTCATGGACAAAATGAACGTATTCAGTCATTGTCAGGAATAATAAAAGTGAAGCAATGAACCATACAAATAATCGGTTTTTAATGCTGTAAAACATAAAGTAAATTCTCCTTTAAACT
>CAYMPX010000111.1:2816-8774 GCA_964392135.1 uncultured Methylomarinum sp. | reverse complement strand
TGATAAACCCCGTCTAGTTAGAAACCAATAGTTTTATTCAGTTTAAACATTGACCGTTTTTACATTGTAAAATTTGTTTTGAACCAGCTAATTTTAAGCTTTTTTGAGAGTAAAAATTCAGCAAAAATTTAAGCTATAAAAACTGTGGTTTTCAAAATGGTTGGGGTTTATACGCCTTTTGTTTTACTATTTGCTATTAAGTTAGTGGGTAAATAATCTATCCCGGTCGGCTGGGTATTTTCGTTTTTAATCGTAGGCTCTCGGTGTACGTTGTATTAGTGGCTGTTTTTAGCGCGTTAATGAAAGGCGTGATTGAAGGGGCGACGCTATATAAATAGAGCGTACATAACAGCATAAGCATTGATGCCAATAGACTTTGGTAGCCATATAGCTTGAGAGCAGTGCCAAATGAACGTTTGAGCCTCGCGTTAGATAAATCCACACTGTACATTTCATCTAATAGTAAATGGATAATAAAACCTGTGCCAATAAAAAGGCCGCTTAACCAGGCGAATAGCGTTTCTTGTTTAAGAAAATAATAACTGATGCAGGTGGTTAATAATGCAAAGAATGAGGCGGCTAAAATAGAGTGAAAAACACCTCTATGCACGGTCAGTGATTTGAATATAGAAAACAATAGATAACGTACAAAAAAAAATGTACTGAAAGCAATCAAGATCAATGAATAGGGAATACATTGATTGGATAATTCGCGTAGCAAGCTAAAAAATTCAAGCGATGTGATCTGACAAACGACTTTCTCCGAAGGCCATAAATTGGGTATGCCTTGTAAAATAGAGCCTTCGGTTAATAAGGTGAGGGTACTCATTATTGCCAGCAGAAAAAACAGCATGCGTACTTGTCGGGTATTGTCTGAGTCAATATCTGGTAACAAGCCACCGACTGTCCCTAAAAAAATAAGCCAGGGCGCTTCCAGCCAGGTGATTAAGTGGCTGTTAATTGCAAGTAACGCGGTACCACCACTGCCTGCAAAAGCGACAGACAGGTGAGTATTAAAGTTTGCCATAGATGTAAAGGAAATCCTTTTTGTATAAATCCCCCAAGCAAAATAATTTTTCCTGCTCATGCAGTTTCATTGGTAGGGCAGATTTTAGCCCATTCTACACAGGTACAGGTTATTTTGAATGATAAATATATTCGGTAACAGGGTTTCCCTGTAGAAAATGTTCGGTAATAATGCGATCTAATTTTTCGCTGGTGACATTATAATACCAGACTCCGTCAGGCTGTACGCACATTAGAGGACCTGATTTACAGGAACCAAAACAGGTGGCACGGGTTTTTTTAATTCGAAGGTCGCCTTGATTAAGTCCTGCGGCTTTAAGTTTGTGTTTTAGTTGATCATAAAGCGCCTGACCTTCACCGTTTTGGGTGCATCTATCACCGATACAAATCATAACATGACGGTGATAATCCATCATTTCAGGTTTTATTACATCAGTCATTATCTGACTCCTGTGATTCATTGATAGCGAAATTTTGCTCGTCTTGCTGATAGCATTGTAAGTATTCAGGGTTAAATTGCCCCTGTTGTTTCGTCAGTGAAATACGGAAGACTAAGCGGCCCAGCTGATCAATAAAGTGCAAACCATAGGTTTTATCATCACGGCTGGCAAAATATGCGGTTTTAACCAGGCTCCAGTTGACATGTAGATGAAAGGCTTCATTTTCAATGCTTAGCCAATCGGTTTTGTGTACAAAATCTTTGCCTTGCAGGAATAATTCCACCACAGCCCCGGATTCAGTACGGACTACAGCGCGTAAACGTCCCCAGTTGGCACTGCTTTGCAAGGCTTGCGCGAGTTGTTTGGGAGCCACTTGACTGGCTTTGTGTGCTGCCGCCTTATCATTGGTATTTTGCGATACAGCCGATAAGACTTCGCCCAGAGGCACATTAAAATAGTCGGCTATTTTTTCCCATGTCAGAGTGGGCTGTTGTTCTAAATAGCGAGTGAGACAAGACTTCCAGCCTTCCAATCCCATAGATAATGAACGCCCCGCTTGTTCGCCTTCTTTCGCTTCACCGGTTAGGTTGTCATATTTATTGGCATAACCTCGGGGGGTAATCATCAAGCCTTGTTCTATATAGGTGGTTGAATTGCCGATTAAAACTGTGGTTAACATACCTATTTCCTGGTCTGCCATTTTATCCAGGCGGACTAATTGTATCGCTTGTCTACGACGATATGCGGACTTGACAATTGCCACGGGTGTGGCAGGATCACGGTATTTTAAAAATATTTTTTGTGCTTCAACAATTTGCTGGGTACGTCGACCACTTTTAGGGTTGTATAAGGCGGTCACAAAGTCTGATTGAGCCGCGGCATTTAATCGGCGGGCAATAGTTGGCCAAGGGGTTAATAAATCCGATAAAGAAATAGAACAAAAATCATGGGTTAATGGCGCGCCGACTAATGATGCGCAAGCCGATAACGCCGTGCTGCCAGGGATGATTTCTACCGTAATATCACTGTCCGGTGTCCATCCTGCACCCAGCAACACTTCGTAGGTTGGCCCTGCCATCCCATAAACACCAATGTCGCCAGAAGATATAAGCGAGACTTTTTTGCCTAGTTTGGCTTGCTCGTAGGCTTCAATACAGCGGTCTATTTCTTCGGTCATGCCTTTTCTGACGATTTCTTTACCATCGAGTAGGTCTTTAACCAGTTTGATATAAGTGCTGTAGCCAATAACCACATCTGATTCAGCAATAGCACTTTTCGCTCTAAATGACATGTGTTCTTCGGCACCAGGGCCGAAGCCGACTAAAAATATTTTTCCACTCATGATTTTTATGGATTGTATTAGATAAAGAGGTAAGTTGGGGGAAACGAAATCTGCCCAACAATAAGTTTTTGGATTAGAGATTTAGGCTCAATGCCATTAAGATAACATAGGATGTGCTGACGAAAGGAAGCGCATCAATTGTTAAAGATGCGCTTCGTTCCTCAGTACATCCTATATCACTTCTACAGGCTACATATTACGACATTATACTTTGACTATAGACACTGTGGCATTTTTACCATCACTGCCACGAAATTTAAACTTCTCAAGCAATAGATGACTCATATCCGTATTAGCCGCTAAAATTGCGGCCGCTTCAGAGACAGAGGGTGTGCCCATATACTTTAAAACTACCGCAGAGGGGCTGGGTACTTCCACTTCAGCCAATTGCTCTGCCGAGTAAAAATTTAAAGGCCAATGCTGTTGCGCTGATAATTCTAAAAAAGCCGGTTCGTCATTTTTCTTGTCGATGGTGGCTAATTGTAAAACCGCTGAACGATCCAGATTAATAGAGCTTAACGCTTGATCAATCACTGCTTCCAGGGTTGCTAAGGGCGTGCCACGGTCACAGCCTATACCTAATATAACCTGCATGTTATTAAGAGGCGTTAGGGCGATAAACCACTAGTTTTTCATCGAGTTGCTGCCACAGTTCATCGCTAATGTCTTGCTGAGTCACCCATAATAAGGCTTTGTAATGGGTTAAATCCACATCTTCAAAACGCTCAAATAAATGAATATTTGAGGGCAGGGGAGTCGGTCGGGTCCACCAGTTTTTTTCACCTGCCTCTTGAATAAAGGCAATAGGCTCTTCATTCACCACATGAGCCGAGACCCGAGTGATATTGATTTTTGGCGCTTCAACTTTCCAGCCTAATTCACGACCGAGTATATCCACGGGTATGGTTTTACCCACATCAGATGCCGTGGTTAATACCGCCGTTCCTTGCAGCAACTCGGCAATTTTTTCCGCATAAGCATTGGCGCCACCGACATGACCTGAAAGCACAGGAATAACAAATTGTCCGGCATCATCAACCACAATCACACCGGGGTCTTCATCTTTAGATTTCAAGTGGGGTGCAATGAGTCTCACCACTGCCCCTAAAGAAACCAAAAACACCAACTGGTCATAGTTCTCAAACAGCGAGGCAATTTGAGCGCGAAAAGGCCCGGAATAAGCATGCAGGTTGTTCTTAATATCTGACATTAAGGGCGCAAACTTTTCAGACACAACAACATCCGCTTCGGGGAGTTTTTCTGCTAAAGATTTAACTTGTCCAGCACCGTGTTTGGTAATGGCTATAAGAACGATTTTAGGTGAGAAAGCAGTCATTTTTAGAGAGGATTCAAAAGGAAAATATTATAACCTGGTATTTAAGTCAGGAATAGGTGTGCAAGGTGTATTTTGTAAAGTAGAGGAAAATCTACTTTAGCTCGGGTAACTGCCACTCTATAGGCTGCGTGTTATGTTGTTTAAGATAGCTGTTGGTTTGGCTAAAATGCTGACAGCCAAAAAATCCACGATAGGCCGATAAAGGGGAGGGGTGAGGGGCTTTTAATACCAAGTGCCTGGAGTTATCAATGATGGCTCCTTTTTTCTGTGAATAGCTGCCCCATAATAAAAACACCACATGCTCGCATTGGTTATTTACCGTTTCAATAATCTTATCGGTAAACTGCTCCCAGCCTTTGCCTTGATGGGCATTGGCTTTTGAGTCTTCCACAGTCAACACGGCATTAAGGAGTAATACGCCTTGTTTTGCCCAGCTTTCTAAATAACCATGGTCTGCAGGCGCTATGTTTAAATCGGTTTCCAGTTCTTTGTACATATTCAGCAGTGAGGGCGGTGTTTTTATCCCTGGCAATACAGAAAAACACAGACCATGCGCTTGTCCCGCTTGATGATAGGGGTCTTGTCCCAAAATAACTACTTTAACATTATCCAGAGGCGTGGTTTCTAAAGCATGAAACCAGTTTGCTGAATGGGGGTGGATTATTTTCCGGGCATCTTTTTCACAGCGCAAGAAATTTTTAAGCGCCTGCATATAAGGCGTATTGAACTCTTCAGCTAATACAGCTTGCCAGCTGGGGGCTTTATCTAAAACCACAAGTACTCCTTAGGAAAGTGTTTTTTTACGACAGCCTCTAATTATTTCACCACGCTTTCTATGATGATTATTACTAATCATAATCAGGGATAAATAATTAACTTTTTCACCGCGCAGGCTGGCTATATCATGAACAATACGTTCTTCTGAGGAACCCGCTTTTTCTATAAAACAACTGTTAGTGAGTAAGCCTTTATTTTGTAAAAGCTCAATAATATCATCAAGGATCGGTTTTACTTTTAATAAAATCAGGGTATCAAAATCATTCAGTAGAGTATCAATCATTGCCAGACCGTAACCTGCTGGAATAATGGCAACGGTATCATCGGTATCCGCCAGCGGCATGTTTGCACGGGCAGCGGCGGCATTAAAGGAGGTTACACCAGGAATGGTTTCTACTGCTATGCTTGCATCTAAACCTTTAACTGTTTTGGCTAAATGCTGAAAAGTTGAAAAAGTTGAAGCATCCCCTTCGACTAAGAAAATAACATCATGCCCTTGCTGTAAAATTTCAATCACTGTTTGTGCTGCTTGTAGCCAGTATTTAGCAAGAATTCCCTTATCATGGGTCATCGGGAAAATAAGCGCAGCACTGTTCTCAGGCTCTGTTAATCCAGCCTGTAGTGCTATTTGTAAGGCATAACTGGTTTTACCTTGCTTTTTGACAGGATAAGTCCAATAAGCATCCGATTGTAATAAATCCCAGGCGCGGCGAGTGATTAAATCAGGGTCACCCGGTCCTAGAGATAAGCCGTATAGTTTTCCTGTCATGTTTGTTTCCTTTGAGTTGAAACAACCCACACGGGGTTTTCGGCCTGCATTCTATGCATATGTAAGATGGGTTGGCTTCGAGACGCTTGTAATTGAGTCATATCCCAGTTGGCATCAAGGTTTTTTAAGGTTTCAATGGCTGTACTCAGGTTTTCAATGGTGACAAAATTCATTACTAGCCAGCCTTCAGGGTTTAGGCGGTTTAAGCATAGCTTAATTAATTCAGCTAATTCTCCCCCCGTGCCACCCACAAAAATAGCATCTGGAT
>CAYMPX010000111.1:0-2716 GCA_964392135.1 uncultured Methylomarinum sp. | reverse complement strand
TTAATTAATTCAGCTAATTCTCCCCCCGTGCCACCCACAAAAATAGCATCTGGATTGGGCCAGTCAGCTAACCCCATAGGGGCTTTGGTATTAATTAACTGATAATTATAAATCCCGAGTTGATCCGCATTTTTACCCGCAATTTCAAAATCAGCGATATTTTTTTCTACCGCATAAACATAACCTTGCTGACATAAACGGGCAGCTTCCAGACCAACAGAACCAGAACCTGCTCCAATATCCCAAACAATACTGTCAGACCTTAATTGCATACGGGCTAATGAAACAGCACGCACTTCACGTTTAGTAATTAACCCTTTATCGGGTTTACGTTGATGAAAGTCGCTATCTTGCAAGCCAAATAGAATGGCGGGTTTACGGGTCTGTTTGCGATTTAAAATAACAATATCATTGCCATTAAAAGACTGTTCCGCAATAAAGCCGATTGTTTCACCATGCAGGATTTTTTCATCACTACATAACAGGTTTTCAGCCACTGAAATCTCAAATTGATCCGCAATATTTTCTTCTAGCATCATCCGGGCAATACGGTCAGGTGTGTTTTCCGGTCCGGTTAAAACAGCTAATTTATCTGCGTTGAAAACTGCTTGTAATAAAGGGTAGAAAGCATGTTCAGGCCCTGCACCTTTCGTCCATTCCTTAGCATCTTTACTATGCACAGAGACAATTTTTGCATCTTGCCAGGATAAGCCTACACTAGCAAAGGCTAATTGTATTGATGAAATATTAGGGGTTATCTGTAGCTGTTCAGAGGGAAGTTTTTTATATAAATAGCTGGCAATGCCATGACATAATGGATCGCCCGTGGCTAAAACGACAACCTGTTGACGGGCTTGTAATGCCTGTGTAATCCAGACCGGGACATCTTTTAAATGGCCTGTTAAATCTTTTTGTTCTGCATGCGCTATTTGCTCAGAAAACAAGTCCAAGGTACGTCTCGCACCTATGACCAGATTGGCAGCCTGGATGGTGTGTAGCGTATCGGCAGTTAAGCCGTGTACGCCATTATCCAGCACACCTATAATATTACATGTCATCTATATTCCTCATATTCTGACAATTTTTGTCCTTCAAAATCACAAATTAAAATGCGGTAATCAAATTTATCGGGGTAACGCGTTTTTAATGTGTTGACCACACGCTTGGATAGCTCCTGGTAAAATTCGCTCATTAAGCCTGATTCTTCCATTACTTCCCCCGCATATCGAGCGGTTTCATTTTGACTGATCGCATCACAAACACTTTGCGGGGCACCTGCGGTTTTAGCTATATCCGCTAATAACCGGGTGTTGACCGGGTTTCTACGAGCATGGGTAATCACTTCACCTTGCGCTATTTTAGTCAGTTTGCCGACCATGCCGCCAATAATAATCTGAGGTATCCCATTTTCTTCTGCAGCATCTAAGGCAGGGCCTAAAAAGTCTCCCATTTGTACAAAACAGGCGGCTTGTAACTGTGGTAGTTCGCGTAAAGTAAATTTTTCTGTACGCCCGCCAGTAGTTAATACCACAGTATCCAGTTGTTGATTGGCTGCAACTTCAACACCTTGTACCACACTGGCGCGAAAGGCGGCAGTAGAATAGGGGTGGACTATACCTGTAGTACCTAAAATAGAGATGCCGCCCAGAATGCCTAAACGGTCATTCAAGGTTTTTTTTGCCATTTTTTCACCGTCAGGCACGGAGATGGTGACACGTAAACCTTGGGTTTTTAGCAGTTCGCTAGCCACTTCTCGTATATTCTGTTGAATGTTTTTTCGGGGTACCGGGTTAATGGCAGGGCCATTCACTTCAAGTCCTAAGCCTCGCATGGTGATTGTTCCCACACCTGCGCCACCGACCAGGATAATCTGCTCGGCTAGTTCGGGTACGGGTTCTATATCAACGGTTAAATGGGCTTTATGGGTGCAGTCAGGGTCATCGCCGGCATCTTTAATAACCACGGCATGGGCATGATTTGCATCGCATGTGCCTTCGGTAACAGCAAAAGTGACGCGTTGGCCATTAGGCAGTAGTGATTCAATCTGTTCTGGCACCTGTCCGGTCACCAAACCGATTGCAGCGGCTCGTGCAGCGGCGGCACTACAAGCGCCTGTGCTGAAACCTTTACGGGTACCTTTGGGCTTTTTAGCTTGCATAATGCGTTATTTATTTTTTGCTTCAGCCAATGCTAACAGGGCATGGATTGCGGCAACCACTAAGGTCGAGCCGCCTTTGCGACCATGGGTAATAATCCACGGCACCTCCGTTAAGCTCTCAAGTTCTGCTTTAGATTCAGCGGCAGACACAAAGCCTACAGGCATACCCACAATTAATGCCGGTTTTAGATTGTCTTGTTTAATTAAACGAATCACTTCTAATAACGCCGTCGGGGCATTACCCACCGCAATAATACTGCCTTCTAAAAGACCCGCTTTGTGGGCTTTACGCATGGCTTGTACTGCACGCGTGGTATTTTCTGCTTTTGCCTGGCTGATAACATCCTCATCAGAAATAAAGTGATGGGTGGTAACGCCAAAATGGCTGAGACGGGGTTTAGATAAACCCACACAAATCATTTCAACATCCGCAACAATGGTTGCACCTTGTGAAATGGCATTTAATCCGGCTGTCACCGCATTGTCATGAAAACGGGTTAAACCATTAAACTCAAAATCCGCAGTGGCATGAATCATACGGCGTACAATCTGCCATTG
>CAYMPX010000110.1:3688-8991 GCA_964392135.1 uncultured Methylomarinum sp. | reverse complement strand
ACATTACGTCCAATACGACCATAACCATTGATTGCAACTTTAATTGCCATGCTTTTTTATCTCCTGAGTTGGATTTGATTTTCGAAAATCCTTTAATTATAACAAAAATAACCGCAAAATTAAAGGTTAAAACAAGCTCTTGCTCTTTTAACTCTGTACCTTTAACCTTTAGCCTGCTTTTAACTTCTGGACGGTTTATGAAAAGGCGTGATTTTATACAAAAAGTAGGTGTTGGGTCGTTGGCTGTGAGCGGAGGGCTGGCTACATCGACAGTTGCCAATGCAGGGGCGCAGTTTAAATGGAAAATGGTGACTGCATGGCCTAAAAATTTCCCCGGCTTAGGCACCAATGCCAATTTATTAGCCAAAATGATTACCGAAATGAGTGGTGGGCGGATTAAAGTCAAAGTGTATGGCGCTAAGGAGTTAGTGCCTGCATTTGAAGTGTTTGATGCGGTATCTAAAGGTGTTGCTGAGATGGGGCATTCCGGGGCTTATTACTGGAAGGGTAAATCAGAGGCAACCCAGTTCTTTTCTGCGGTACCGTTTGGCTTAACCGCTCAGGAAATGAATGCCTGGCTCTACTATGGTGGCGGCATGGAATTATGGCGTGAGCTTTATAAACCCTTTGGGATTATTCCCGCAGCAACGGGTAATTCAGGCGTGCAAATGGCAGGTTGGTTTAATCGGGAAATTAAAAGTATTGCCGACTTAAAGGGTTTGAAAATGCGAATTCCGGGCTTAGGCGGTGAAGTGCTAAGGCGTGCGGGTGGTACCACCGTTAATATGCCGGGTGGTGAATTATTTACCTCTTTGCAGTCCGGCGCGCTGGATGCAACAGAATGGGTCGGACCCTATAATGATTTGGCATTTGGTTTTCATAAAGTGGCTAAATACTACTATTACCCCGGTTGGCACGAGCCAGGTTCAACCATGGAAGCGTTAATTAATGAACAAGCCTTTAATGAATTACCTAAAGATTTGCAGCAGATTGTATTAACAGCATGTAAAGCCGCTAATATGGATATGATTTCAGAATATACGGCACGAAATAATCAGGCGTTGGATACTTTAATTAATAAACATCATGTCAAAGTATTAGCTTTACCGGATGATGTGCTTAAAAAATTGAAGAGCCTATCTGACGAAGTAGTGCTTGAATTGGCAAATAACGATGCGATGTCTCAACGAATTTATGATTCAGTAAGTCAGTTTAGGTCGCAGGTTATAAAATGGGGTGCGATTTCTGAACAGGCGTTTTTAAGAGCACGATCGCTTTAGAACTTGGTAGACTCATTACTAAAGCGGGATGATGATATAGAGTGAGTTGTACTGCTTATTCTATATTATAGCTATTTGAAAAATCTTAAGCCGCTTGTCTTTGAATAGGGTGGTTAGCACACTTTATACATTCGAACATAAGCTCATCAATTTCATGTTCCGGGTGTTTTTTAGAATAGTGTAAACCACATTCTGCTTGTTCATTTAAATGCTTGATAATACCGTGGATGGTAATGGGAATACCTGATTCAGGCATGGTTAAATTGATTTTAATCTCACTCTCGGGTATATCCGCTGGCATTGCTGAAGAGAGCTTTATTTTTATGCCTGTATAGCTCATATCAATGACAGTGCCTTGCAGAATAATCTCTTTGTCTGGAGGAGGAGGGTCTATGGTGATGTTGGCTGTTAGACCGTGGGGATTGAATCTGGGATGTTTTCGGTTATTGACACTCATAACATGTGTACCTACATCTTGGGAGTGGGCTTAGTATGGGCTTGTTTTTTTGTAGGGTAAAGATAATTTTCTATTTTTAGCGATTTTGTTTGATTTTTGTATTAGAGCCACATATTTAATTTAGCCTCAATTTTTTTCTTATAATTGAGATGATGTATTGTTTGCAGTTGCTCTTCAGTGTCTACGCCTAAGTGGTAGCAAGGTACTTCTATGTGTGTTACATGAATAGGATAGCTTTTATTATTTCCTCTTCTATTAGCGATTATAAAATGCGAGACTTGTTTGAATAGCTGTTCACCATAAGTATCGGTATTAAACTCTTGGTCGTTACAATAAATATGATATTTTGCTGGAATGTTTGTTTCTGCTGAGTCTTCTACAATGATGCGTAATGATAATTCGATATATGCAGGCGGTGTCCATTTTGCCGGGTAAGTGGTGAATGTACTCGTTGTTTCCTGCTGGATTTCATAAAAACTTAACTGCAGGTCATGACCATAAAGAGGGTGGTTTAATATAGGCTCCAGGAAGATGAAATAATTATTTAAAACCTGGTTGTCATTAGCGTGTTTGTGTTCTTGAATAAATAAAGCCCCTTTTTCATCAATAATAAAAATCGTGATGCCGTCTTTTTTTGATAAATAAAAAACTTGAATGCAGAGCGCTTGATTGAGTTGGTATAAAAAGGGAATGACACTATTTTCTAAAACATTAGTATCAAAATAAACAGGGCTAAACTGTTCTTGAGTGGATGTTAGTTCTTGTAATAACTGTTCTGTTGAATCTATAGACCAATAGCGCAGATATTTGTGTTTATTTTGAAATACATAAAATGCATGTTCACCGGCCAGGAAATAACGAGTATTTTGTGATTTAGCCTGTTTTGAGAAAAAGTTAATAAGATTGTTGAAAATAGATTCTGTACGCTGTGTAATGCTATGACCGCGTGTTGAAGTATAGCAGATTGCTTTAAATCGTCGGCTGGAAACAGGCTGTTTACTGTGATTAAAAATATGAATCAGACAGTTAAAAAAGCCATCTAACCCCGGGTATTGGTAGGTGGTGACTTCGCCCCAGCTAGAGAGTGATATTTGATCGGTTTTTTGTATAAAGCATAGACGATCTTTTCCGTAACTTAGAGGGTCAGATCTTTCACTTAACACCAGCATGCCATCTGTTCTTTCATTAACCAGTGGTTGACCCAGATTGATAATGACAAGGGAAGCAAGTAGCTTATCTGGTTTGTCATAAGCTGCGAGTGATGCGTTTTTATTTAAACTTTTTAAAAAAAACTGGAATAGCTGCTTAAGTAGTTGGTGTAAATCGACATGGGTTATTGATAAAGAGTGCGATGCAAAGTGTAGCCGTAAATGTTTGTGATATAGCCCATTAATAACCAGCCAGCCCAGTAAATTTAATAAATGCGTGTCTTGTTTGATTATTTCGTTTGTTGAGGGTTGTTCAGAGTCTGTTACACCCAAATATAATGTCCAGGTAGAGTGGTTGTTTTTATTGCCTGATTCAATAATAGAGAGTGTGTTTTCTTTGGCATGGACTGTTGAACGCGTTGTGATGACTTCAATCTTTCGCGGTTTTTTTTCAAGAAATGCATAAAGTTTACGGCTGATAAGTTTTAACTCATTATTTTCCCTGTAGTTATGTTTAACATATTGACTTGCTAATTGAACAATCATGCGTAAGCTATGTTTTAACTGGGTGCGAATAATAATGTGTTCTTGTGTCGCTTTTCTAATATCCCAATATTTTTGTTGATTAAATGAGGGGAGTAAGCCTTTTGACCAGTGCCATTGCTGAGCAATAGCTTCCATATAATTTGACCTGAATGCCCGGGATGAGCTATCTAGCTTGATGTTTGACGACCCCATTATCTTTAAATAGAAGCATAGCCTAACTAATTCGAGTCGTTGTGTGGAACCTGTTGCCTGCAGGTAATTTTCGACTTTAGTGTAAATCAATAAATAAGGGTCGAGACGGTCTATATCTATGTTGCCCTGGTAAATTTCATTTTTTAGCTCAAAGCAAAGCAATTTTGGGCGGGGGTATTCACTGGCATAGCTTTCCATTAAAAATAATTTTAACAGTGATTTGTGTGGAGAGCCGATAGATTTGTAGATATGCCAGAGTGTTCCACTGATAAATTCTTCTGCTGGAATGGATTCCAGCCCACCAAAATCGATAATTTCATTATTATCAATAAAACGCTGATTAATTAAATGTTTTAGATAGGAAGAATAGTTGCTTTCCTGGTGAGGCGGAACTAACCACCATGCGGGAATACGCCCCGCAATAAAAATAGCGGTACGATAGAATTCTTCCAGTAGTAAATAGTGTTGTGTGCTGCCACTGCTTTCAGTTGAAATGGGTGCGTTTTTTCCTTTGCAAAGCCGGGTGCTATCAATAAGGAAAAAATGGACTTCGAGGTCAAATGATTTAGCCCATTTTTCAATTGCCGTGGCTTTTTGTTGTAACGCATCGATTTCCAATGCCGAAAAATTCGGTTGGTGGCATAACCAGATATCCATATCACTGGTTTTTGAGAATGCAATACTACTCACACTTCCCATTAAAAAAATACCTTGAATCGGATAGTTTAATAAGGCTCTGCGTTTATATCGGTAGCTATTGGATAATTGTTTTGCGGCGTTGATACTTTGTTTGTCTGGAGCGTAGTCCAGAATTCCAGCGGGCGTTTCTGATGATGTGAAGCCGGGTAATAAGGGGTGGTTACGATGAAAGAGTAGGGGCAGTAGGGGCAAGAAAACCTGCTGACGTTTTTGCAGTAAGTTTTGGATGCGTTGCTGGCGTAATTGATTTAGATTTTTAAAACGTTGAATAATGTTATGAAGATCTTTTTTACTAATATCTTCACCAGGTGAGCCTAAGTAGATGGGGCTATGTTTAGTCACTTTAATGCTCTAAGGTTTGTTGACTGAATATAGATCAGGTGGGGTTAAATTGTGAAATTTGAGTGAAATAAAGTTATTAGAGCTATCGTGAAAGCATTGAAAGCGAGTTAAACTGGCATGATCTACTTGAATATTAAAGATCTGGTTTGCCGGTAGTTTGAGTAACCGGTTGAACAAGCAACGAATCACCCCGGCATGGGTTACCACTAAAATATGTTGGTTACGGTAACTCTGAATAAGAGTGTCCCATGCAATACCGACTCTGTAAAGAAGTTCCGGGTAGCTTTCACCATTCTCCGGGGGGTTGTTAACCGGATCTTGATAGAAGCGCATTAAAGCTTCAGGATTTATCTGGTTTGCGGTTTTTCTTTCCCAGTCACCAAAATTAATTTCTTGCCAGTTGGGGTCGGTGATGAGAGCTGTATTGGTTTGTGAACTGAGTTGTTGGGAAAAATCCAGGCAACGATTGCGAGGGGAACTGATAATTTGATCCCAACGGCGGTTGATAACAGACTGTTCTAATTGTTCCCAGCCGCGTTGGCTTAGTGGGTCGTTAGTAATTCCTCTGTAATAGTTATCGCCAGCCACTTCACCATGACGAAGAAAATCAACGGTTGTTTGCATAAGTATTTAAAAAAA
>CAYMPX010000110.1:0-3588 GCA_964392135.1 uncultured Methylomarinum sp. | reverse complement strand
CAATAGCGGCTCTAACCGTATCGGGTGCTGTACCACCAATATGGCTTCTTGCGGCAACCGAACCTTCCAGCTTTAAAATATCAAATACATCGGCCGTGATTTCTGTTGAGAATTGCTGTAATTCCTGCAATGAAATATCCGATAAATCCCTATTGCTTTCAACACCTAAACGCACAGCCAAGCCAACGACTTCATGCGCATCACGAAATGCCATGCCTTTGCGGACTAAATAATCAGCCAGGTCGGTTGCTGTGGCAAAGCCTTGTTTAGCCGCATTATACATATTGTCTTTTTTAGCGGTGATATGAGGCACCATATCGGCAAAAGCACGTAATGAATTGATTAAGGTGTCGGCCGTATCAAACAGAGGTTCTTTGTCTTCTTGATTGTCTTTGTTATAGGCTAAAGGCTGCCCCTTCATTAGCATTAATAAAGACACTAAATGCCCCGTTACGCGTCCTGATTTGCCACGAACCAACTCAGGTACATCCGGATTTTTCTTTTGCGGCATGATAGATGAGCCGGTACAAAATGCATCCGGTATATCAATAAAGTTAAATTGTGCGCTGGCCCATAACACCAGTTCTTCGGAAAAACGGGATAAATGCATCATGATTAAACTGCCCGCAGCTGTAAACTCAATGGCAAAATCCCTGTCACTCACTGAATCTAAAGAATTATTTGATGGTCGTGAGAAACCTAATAACTCGGCAGTCATATGGCGGTCAATCGGGTAGCTAGTCCCTGCTAAAGCAGCAGAACCCAGAGGCATTACATTAATACGTTTACAGCAATCGTGCAGGCGCTCTTTATCACGGCAAAGCATCTCGTACCAAGCCATTAAATGATGACCAAAAGTGACAGGTTGAGCCACTTGTAAATGGGTGAAGCCGGGCATGATGGTATCGGCCTGTTTTTCGGCTAAATCTAAAATGCCATTTTGTAAACGGGTTAACTGATGATCAATATTTTTAATTTCATTGCGTAAATAAAGCCGAATATCAGTGGCAACCTGATCATTTCTGGAGCGGCCTGTATGCAATTTTTTTCCTGCAATACCAATTAAATCAGTCAATCGGGCTTCGATATTCATATGCACATCTTCTTGCTGGATAGACCAGTTAAACTCACCTTGCTCAATCTCTTTGGCGATAGTCGCTAGACCTTTAATAATATCGTCACGTTCAGTTTCAGTCAAAATGCCTATTTTGCATAACATTTTTGCATGTGCCAGAGAACCTTCAATATCCTGCTGAGCCATCCGCTGGTCAAAATCGACAGATGCGGTAAAAATTTCAACAAAAGCATCGGTTGCTTGAGCAAAGCGGGCGCTGGAAAGCTTGTCGGTATTAACTGTAGCCATTTTTAAATTATTATTGAGAACCTGAAAGGTGTAAATTATACAGCTAAAATGTAAATTAAGAGAGCGAGTTCTGTGTTGTTTTTTGGCGAAACACGAAGCAGAAGCAGAGGAAGTAACACTTGTGGTTCCTTACCGCTTTTATAGGAGTTACAAAGATTTTAAATTAAGATTACAATAACGCTCTTTAGATAAATCAATAATCGGGATTTGTTTTGGCACAAAGAATAATTCGCATAGCAACACGGAAAAGTCCTCTGGCATTATGGCAGGCGGAACATGTTGCAGAAAGATTGAAAAAAGCGTTTCCAGAGGTGAAAACAGAGCTGGTTAAAATGGTGACCAAAGGCGATAAAATTCTGGATGCACCGTTGGCAAAAATTGGTGGCAAAGGTTTGTTTGTAAAAGAGCTGGAGCAGGGTATGCTTGAGGGTTTTGCGGATATTGCCGTGCATTCAATGAAGGATGTGCCCGTTGCATTTCCTCAGGGTCTGCATTTGGCTGTTATCTTGAACAGAGAAGATCCAACAGACGCGTTTGTCTCAAATAACTATGAGTCACTTGCCTCTTTACCGGCGAATGCAAAAATTGGCACCTCGAGTTTGCGTAGACAATGTCAGATAAAACAGAAATTCCCGGATGCTGAGATTTTATCTTTAAGAGGTAATGTCAATACGCGGTTAGCGAAATTAGATGCCGGTGAGTATGATGCGATTATTTTGGCTTCAGCAGGGTTGAAGCGCTTGGGAATGGCTGATCGAATTACTGAATGTTTAGATCCTTCAGTCAGTTTACCTGCTATCGGTCAAGGGGCTATTGGTATCGAATGTCGAGTGGATGATGTGGCTATGAATACCTTTTTAAAGGCATTGCATGATGAAGAAACTACTGTGCGTATTACCGCAGAGCGAGCAATGAATACACGGTTAAATGGTGGTTGTCAGGTGCCTGTTGCGGGTTTTGCAGAAATAGAGGGGGATAGGCTATTGATGCGCGGAATGGTCGGTTCACCCGATGGTTCTGTGTTTTATAGAGCAGAACGTCAGGGTTCTTTTGCTCAAGCCGAAGCGATGGGTATTGCGATTGCCGAAGATTTGCTGGCGCAAGGCGCAGGTGAAATACTGGAAAAGTTACATCAGTGAATCCGCGTTTAAAAAAATACAATGTTCTGGTTACTCGACCAAAACATCAGGCTGAGGCATTATGTGGTTTGATTGAACAGCAGGGTTGGAGAGCCGTTCGTTTTCCAACCCTGGATATTGTTGCGATAAAACAGTCGCTGATTAGATCACAATTTGACGACATTGCTCATTATCAATGGCTTATTTTTATTAGTGTGAATGCGGTAAATTTTGCTCTCAAGGCGAATAATGGCAAAATAGACTGTTTTAAACAGGTTCCATTGGCAGTTGTTGGAACAGCGACAGAGAAAGCATTGTTAGCTGCGGGGTTAGCTGTTGATTTATTACCAAAAACTCAGTTTAATACAGAAGGCTTGTTAGCGACTAAAGAAATGAATCATGTGAGCGGAAAGTCTTGTTTAATTGTCCGGGGCAAAGGTGGCAGAGAAACATTAGCCCATAGCCTGCAGGAGCGCGGGGCAACAGTAGACTATATGGAGGTCTACACAAGAAAAATACCTGCGGGTAATGATTCGAATGTTGCTTTGATGTTGCAACAAGACAGGCTGGATGTAATAACCATTACCAGTGGTGCAGCCTTGAAAAATCTGTTGTTAATGATTAATGAATCATTACATAAACAGTTATTTGCCATCCCCTTGATTGTGATTAGTCATAGAATTAAGGTACAGGCAGAAGCGATTGGATTTAAAACAATTGCTGTTACCAATAGTCCGAGTGATGCCGCAATTATTGAGACAGCAGTAAGTAATTTCTCGTAATAAATAGAGCGATATTTATGGGGAACAGCCTAAACTCAACAATTAAATAACGGGAAGTACAGTGGCCGAAGAAGTGAGCGAACAACAGCTGAAAAATGAAGCGCAGGCTCAAAGTCAGCCTGTGGAAAATAAACCTGAAAAGTCCTATGGCTGGCTTGTTTTTTGTATGATTAATTTCATTTTTATCTTAGCCTTAGCTGGGGGTGGATATTACTTGTTGCAGGAAATTAAGAGCAAGCAGTTGGCTCAAAGTGATGAGATTAATAAAGATAGAATCTATGACTGTTAAAATTGATTAAGTTGAGACTCTGAAATCCGGCAGCTG
>CAYMPX010000109.1:0-9033 GCA_964392135.1 uncultured Methylomarinum sp. | reverse complement strand
ACATCAAAAACTTCCCGTGCATGTGTGGGTAAATGTAAAGGAGCTACATCTTTAGATAATAATGTCATACCCTGCTCACCTTGGGTCACCAATAAGGCTTGAAAACCCAGCTGTTGTAGTAAGTTCATGCCTTTTTCAACCAGCTGTTGCTGATTATCACAATGCCCGACAACGGCTTCAAACTCAGATAAATTAGGTGTTATCAGTGTTGCATGCTTATAAATAGAAAAATCCGACCCTTTCGGATCCACTAACACGGGTTTATTTAACTGCTTCGCCAATGCGATAAACTGTTCAACATGATTCAAGGTTCCCTTACCGTAATCAGATAATATCACCGCATTCGCCTGCAGTATTTCCGTATGATACTGATGCAATAATGTTGCGTTATCTACTTGCTGAAAGCCATCTTCAAAATCCAGGCGAATTAATTGTTGATGCCGACTCATTACTCTTAGCTTAGTGATCGTTGGGTAATCATCCAGCGCCTCAAATAAACACAGTACACCGGCTTCTTGTAGCAGTCCTTTTAAAACTTCAGCGGGCTCATCCTTACCAACAAAGCCCATAACAGAAACTTTGCCTCCTAATGCCGCAACATTTAAAGCAACATTGCCTGCCCCACCGGCGCGTTGCTCATCCTGTTTGACATGCACAACGGGAACGGGGGCTTCGGGTGATATTCTGGAGGTTGCTCCATGCCAATATCTATCGAGCATTAAATCGCCAATAACTAAAACGCGACCTGTTGAATAATGAGGTAATTGCATAGCTTTAAACGCAGTTTGTCAAACAAAATGATATTATACCCTCTTCTTTTACCCTGAGAGTGTAAGCATGAGTGTAAAGATTTTTCATAATCCACGTTGCAGTAAATCAAGACAAACTTTGCAATTACTGCAAGCCCAAGGGTTAGAACCTGAGATAATTGACTATTTAAAGTCACCGCCTACTGCGGCTGAATTAGATGATATTTTGCAAAAACTCGCTATTGAACCTCGTGATTTAATGCGAAAAAAAGAAGCGGAGTACAAAACATCAGGAATGGATAATACCGAGCTAAGCAGAGTTGATTTAATTAATGGTATGATCAATACCCCTAAGTTGATTGAACGCCCTATTGTTTTAGCGAATGGAAAAGCGGCAATTGGTCGACCCCCTGAAAATGTATTAGCGATACTATAAAAAGACGACTCTATTCAACAAATCCTAGTATGACGAAAATCCTAATCCTTTATTACAGCCAACACGGATCGACAGAACAAATGGCCAACCAAATTGCCAGAGGTGTTGAATCTATCGAAGGTATTGATGCCGTATTAAGGACTGTCCCTGAAATATCAACGGTTTGTGAACAATCCGAGAATTCAATTCCAGAAAAAGGGGCACCTTACGTGACACTTGATGACCTAAAGTCTTGTGATGGTTTGGCACTAGGTAGTCCCACACATTTTGGAAATATGGCGGGGGCTTTAAAACACTTTATTGATAAAACCACCGAACTTTGGATTCCAGGGTTGCTATCAGGAAAACCCGCCGGGGTATTTACCTCGACAGGCGGCATGCATAGTGGTCATGAAAGTACCTTGCTCTCCATGATGTTACCCTTAATGCATCATGGCATGTTAATTATGAGCATACCCAGCAATGAAGTCGCCCTAAAAGAAACCAGCACAGGTGGAACACCTTATGGCCCGAGTCATCTATCATCGACACCTAATTTAAGCCAGGATGAAAAGACTATCTGTCGCGCATTAGGGAATCGCCTTGCTAAAACGGCACTTGCACTCAAACTTGCTACATGAAAAGAATCTATTATTACTATATGGCCTTAACCGGTTTTTTTGGCTTATTTATCTTACTGATGCTTTGGAACACTGTTCTATCGCCATCAACGCATTTTCCCGTCGCTCTGGTACTCATCTTCGTGGTTACCCCCTTACTATTACCACTCAAGGGTTTGTTAAACGCTAACTTACGCAGCTGTACCTGGATGAGTTATATCAGTTTGTTTTACTTTACTTACGGCATATCTGAAGCCTATACCATGCCGGCAGAATTTTATTACGCCTTACTTGAAGTATTTTTCAGTCTATTACTTTGCGTCGGTTGTAGCTTATATGTGTACACAGCAGAAAAAACAAAATAACCGTGCCTAAACAACTCCCCCTACAGTTTCAATTTCAAGCCAACCAGAATTTTAGTACCTTTTATCCAGGTAGTAATGAAGAAGTAATCAAGCACCTGAAACATATTTTCACCCATAAAGAGCAACAGATCTTTCTTTGGGGAGAGACAGGCACAGGTAAAACACATTTATTACAGGCTACCAGTCAACTAGCAGATAATAAAACCAAAACAGCCTTTTACTTTTCCTTTGTTATTGATACACCACTTAATCCATCCATTCTTGATGGTATCGATAACTATGACCTGGTATGCTTTGACAATATTGACCTTATTGCAGGCAACCCTCAATGGGAACGGGCTTTTTTTAATTTTTTTAATCGTCACCGAGATGGCAATAAAAAACTGGTGTTATCTGCAAAATGCCAACCCAAATACCTGAGCATTCAATTACCCGACCTTAAAACCCGAATGAATTGGGGCCTTACCCTCAAACTCAACACCTTAACCAATGAGCAGCAACTCGATGCGCTTATCTACAAAGCAAATGATTTAGGCTTTGAAATACCTGTTAATGTGGGACGTTTTTTAATGACTCACTATGCCAGCGACTTACCCAATATCTGGAAATTAATCGATAAAATTGACCAGGCAACCCTGGCGGCCAAACGCAAACTGACCATCCCGTTTTTAAAACAAATCATGAACGAACAAAAGCACCATGATAGCCGATAAAGTTTTAATTATTGGAGCAGGGGCTATTGGTGCTTTTTATGGCAGCTTACTTTCCAAAGCAGGTGCCGAGGTATCTGTCGTCTGTCGCTCTGATTATGAGATGGTAAAAAAGCAAGGCTACTCCATTAACAGCAATGATTTGGGCAGCTGGAACTTCACCCCATCACGTGTTATTAAATCAGCAGCCGACTATAAAGATCAGGCCGACTACATTATTCTCTGTACCAAAATCATTCCTGAAATCAATAGAGTACAATTAATCCAGGATGCAGTGACTGCCAATAGCTGTATCGTATTCATCCAAAATGGCATTGATATTGAGACCGAATTAATTAAAGCCTTCCCCAACAACGAGATCATTAGTGGCTTAGCTTTTATTTGCTGTAATCGCCTAAAACCAGGAATAATTGATCATTTAGCCTATGGGAAGTTAACATTAGGCAAAATAAACAATATCGCAAGCCAGAGTAATAAAGCACAACATTTAAGTCTGTTAATTCAGCAAGCAGGCATAGAAGCTATCACAACAGACAATATTATTGCTAGTCGCTGGTTAAAGTGTCTTTGGAATGCGGCGTTCAATCCCCTCTCCGTATTATCTGATGGTCTGTCCACACAAGAGATTCTTAACAGCCAGGAAAACCTTATTCGAACCATTATGCAAGAGGTCTCTCTTATTGCTCAAGCATACGGGTACACCTTACCGGCAGACAGTATTGATAGCAATATAAAAAACACTGCTGCAATGCCAGCCTACAAAACCAGTATGTTATTAGATTATGAAAACAATCACCCCATGGAAATAGAGGCTATTCTGGGGAATACGGTACGAGCCGCAAACAAAAAACAGCTTCCCTGCCCCACACTTGACACCCTATACGCTTTAATGAAACTAAAAGAATTAAGTATAAAGCACTCAACCTAAGCTCTTCTGCAAAAAAACAGTCTAATTTATTATTCACTACAATTCTATTTTATTGGTAATTTAGTGTAGAATGGGAGGATTTTCGAAGTGTAAATTATTTTATTTCTTTGGATACTAAAAACAAGCGCTTTATTTATCGCCTTAAAGCAGGTTAGACCAAGACCAATCATTGGAACGACTCGCCTAGAAGTATAAATACCCTTATTATTCTACATAATAAGAGGATTTACAGTTTTTTCATTTCCATTTTTAGAGTACACACATGACAGATCTAGCTCTCTATAGAAACATAGGTATCTTTGCCCACGTTGATGCTGGTAAAACAACAACAACTGAGCGTATTTTAAAGCTTACAGGCAAAATCCATAAATTAGGCGAAGTACATGATGGCGCAGCGACCACTGACTTCATGGAACAAGAACAAGAACGTGGTATTACCATTCAGTCTGCTGCGACTTCTTGCTTCTGGAACGACCACCGTTTCAATATCATTGACACACCGGGACACGTTGACTTCACTATCGAAGTTTATCGTTCACTAAAAGTACTAGACGGTGGTATTGGTGTATTCTGCGGATCAGGTGGGGTTGAGCCTCAATCAGAAACCAACTGGCGTTATGCCAATGACTCAGAAGTTTCTCGTATTATTCTGGTCAATAAACTGGATCGTTTGGGTGCAGATTTTTATCGTGTAGTTAAGCAAATCGAAGACGTGCTTGGCGCAAACCCTCTAGTCATGGTTTTGCCCATCGGCGAAGAAGATGATTTTTGTGGTGTGGTTGACCTATTAACTCGTAAAGCATGGGTATGGGACAACTCTGGCGATCCAACCAACTACGAAATACAGGATGTCCCTACCGACATGGTAGATAAAGTTGAAGAATGGCGTGAAAAACTAATCGAAACTGCGGTTGAGCAAGACGATGACGCGATGGAAAAATACCTGGATGGTGAAGAACCTGACATGGAAACCATCAAAGCCTGTATCCGCAAAGGCACAATCAACCTTGATTTCTTCCCGACTTACTGCGGATCTGCATTTAAAAACAAAGGTATTCAACTGATTCTTAATGCTGTAATTGATTACCTTCCTTGCCCAACAGATGTTAAACCACAACCTGAAGTTAATGAAGAAGGCGAAGAAACGGGTGAGTTTGCAATTGTTGATGCCGACAAACCTTTGCGCGCATTAGCATTCAAAATTATGGACGACCGTTATGGCGCATTAACCTTTATTCGCATTTACTCAGGTAGAATCGAAAAAGGCATGACCATTATGAACAGTTTTACTGGAAAAACTGAACGTATTGGTCGCTTAGTCGAAATGCATGCCGATGAACGCATTGAGCTTGAAGCTGCTCAGGCGGGTGATATTATTGCGGTTGTAGGGATGAAAAATGTAAAAACCGGACACACACTGTGCGACCCTAAGCATCCAGCCACCCTTGAACCTATGGTCTTCCCAGATCCAGTCATCTCAATTGCGGTTGCACCAAAAGATAAGGCTGGTTCAGAAAAAATGGGTATTGCTATCGGTAAAATGATTGCAGAAGATCCTTCTTTCCGCGTTGAAACTGACGAAGATAGCGGTGAAACCATCCTGCGCGGCATGGGCGAACTACATCTTGATATTAAAATCGACATCCTTAAACGTACACACGGTATTGATGTTGAAGTAGGCAAACCACAAGTAGCTTACCGTGAAACTATCACCAAGAGCATTGAAGATAGCTATACTCACAAAAAACAATCAGGTGGTTCCGGTCAATACGGTAAAATTGATTACCTTATCGAACCTGGCGAGCCAGGTTCAGGCTTCGTTTTTGAGTCTAAAGTAACCGGCGGTAACGTACCTAGAGAATTCTGGCCGGCAGTAGAAAAAGGCTTTAAAAACAGCATTGATAATGGTGTTTTGGCCGGATTCCCTTGTCTGGATTTTAAAGTAACCTTACTTGATGGTGCTTTCCATGCAGTAGATTCATCAGCCGTAGCCTTTGAAATTGCAGCCAAAGCCGCTTATCGTCAATCTATCCCTAAAGCCGGACCTCAATTAATTGAACCCATCATGGCTGTTGACGTATTTACACCCGAAGATCATGTGGGTGACGTGATTGGTGACATTAACCGCCGTCGCGGCATGATTAAATCACAGGAAGCAGGTGTAACAGGCGTGCGCATCAAAGCAGATGTTGCTTTAAGTGAAATGTTTGGCTACATTGGTGACTTACGCACAATGACTTCAGGTCGCGGACAGTTCTCCATGGAGTTCTCACATTATATGCCATGCCCTAAAAACGTAGCGGAAGAAGTTATCAAAGAAGTTCAAGAGCGCAACAAAAAGAAATAAAGTATAGCCACTTCTCAATAAAAACCCGCTTGGTTATTAAGCGGGTTTTTTTATGCCTAAAAAATAGTACACATAAAAAACCGCTACACCCAAAGGCTGTAGCGGTTAATACTTATCAAGTATAAAAAAATCTAAGCCGAATAATTAGCAGTAGCAAATTTCCAGTTAACTAAAGACCAAAAAGCCTCTAGATATTTGGGTCTGGCGTTACGGTAGTCAATGTAATAAGCATGTTCCCAAACATCACATGTTAACAACGGTATTTGACCTTCAGTTAACGGACACCCCGCATTGCTAGTACTTACCAGCTCAATACTACCATCCGCATTTTTAACCAGCCAGGCCCAACCCGAACCAAAAGTTGTCACCGCACATTTGGTGAATTCAACTTTAAACGTATCCAGCGAACCAAACCTGGCGTTAATAGCATCAGCCAACGCACCTACTGGAGCTCCACCACCATTAGGCGATAAGCTGTTCCAATAAAAGGTATGATTCCAAATTTGTGCCGCGTTATTAAACACCCCCCCTTCTGAACGAGTAATAATAGACTCAAGGCTCGCATCTTCAAAAGAAGTACCCGCAATTAAGTTATTGAGGTTAGTCACATAAGTTTGATGATGCTTACCGTAATGATACTCAAGCGTTTCTGCTGAAATATGCGGTGCAAGCGCATCTTTTGCGTACGGTAAAGCGGGTAATTCAATAGCCATTATTTTCTCCAGTATAAAAAGTAAAAATATCCTAAAATACTTGATACAAATAAATACCAAGTAATTTAATAAAGTATTCTTACTTTATCATTGACTATCAATAAAATAAAGAAAAATAGAGCCCACTGATGTGTTTATAATAAATGAAGAAATAATAACATTAATAACTCAACACAAGAAAATAACAAACACATGGCACTGGAAATTGAACATAAGTTTTTAATAAAAAACAACAACTGGCAAAAAAGCGTAAGTAAATCGACCGAATACAAACAAGGCTACCTAACCAGTGATAAAAATCGCTCCATAAGAATTCGCACCTCTGACAATACGGCATGGCTAAACATCAAAAGTGCAACCATAGGAACCCACAGACAAGAATACGAATATGAAATCCCACTAAATGAAGGTATAGAAATTCTAAACAACCTCTGTGAAAAACCACTAATAGAAAAAACACGACATCTTGTACATTATAAGCAACATACATGGGAAATTGATGTCTTTAGCGGAGACAATAACGGACTTATAGTCGCAGAAATCGAATTATCCAAAATCGGTGAATATTTTGAAAAACCGGAGTGGCTAGCAGAAGAAGTAACAGAAGATTTACGTTATTACAACAATAGCTTATGCAAAAACCCCTACAAAAACTGGAAATAATCCAATAAAATCAAAAATAATTTGAATTAGCAGTAAAATTGTTCTATATTTTACTGTATGAATAAAACAACCATTGTTGCTTTTTTGCTACTGGTCAGCAACCAATTATCTGCAAACACCCTTATACCTGAGATTGACAAAATTGAATCTCAGTGGGCAAACATCTATTACGATAAAAGCAACTCCGAACAAAAAAAACCTTACCCCGAACTATTAAATACAACAAACAAACTATCGCGACAACACCCCGGCACCGTAGAATTAAAAATATGGCAAGCGATCATCATTGCAACCAATGCGGCATTTGAATCCCCCTTCACCGCTTTAGAGTCCATTGAACAAGCAAAAAAAATACTTGAACTCGCCATAATAGAAAACCCTAACGCACTGGATGGAGCCGCGCTAGTAACACTAGGAACCCTCTACTATAGAGCACCTGGCTGGCCAATTTCTTTTGGAGATCAACAAAAGGCTGAAACACTACTGAAACAAGCCTTAAAAATAAATCCAGACAGCATAGATTCCAACTACTTCTACGCAGACTACTTACTTAATAAGGGCGAAAATAAAAAAGCCATAAAATACTTTAAACTCGCCCTAAAAACCCCAAGTAGATTGAAGCAAAAATATGCCGATGACCAACTAAAAAAAGAAGCTCAAACAGCACTAAATAACACCGAACAAAGAAAACTAAACACTGGAACAAACAAATTCCTATCCTTATTCAGCAATGCAAAGTTAAATTAATTTAAAAGCAATATCACACCCTTAAAACAAGAAATTCCTACTTATAAAGCAGCACTTTCTGCTACTATATTGTTAACTTTTTATAACTTTATAATTCGGAAAACACCATGACATTTGTTGTTACAGAAAACTGTATTAAATGTAAATTCACTGATTGTGTCGATGTATGCCCTGTAGATTGCTTCCATGAAGGCCCTAACTTCCTGGTGATAGACCCAGATGAATGCATAGACTGCACACTATGCGAACCAGAGTGCCCTGCAGAAGCAATTTTTTCTGAAGACGAACTTCCAGAAAATCAAGAACAGTTTATCGCTATTAATGCCGAGCTTGCGAAAACATGGCCCGTTATTACTGAAGTTAAAGACGCCAAGGAAGATGCTGATGACTGGAATGGAAAAGCAAATAAAATAGAATTACTAGAGAAGTAAAAAACACCATAACTACAAGGCTAGCTCTAAAAAGACAAAGATCAATCTAAGACGGGGCAGCGGGGTAAAAAAACATGTTGTTTACTTTATTTTTTAATAATCCCGTAGGATGAATTTTATGTTCCGGCTACCCCCCCTACAGTTAGATTATTTGTGATGAAAAAATCATAAAACCAGGTTTGACCCACCTGAATACTGCCCCCGTGTTAAATGGACAGCCAAAAAGGCAAGCCTGCAATATCTTTACTTTTCTTTCAGGCAAAAAAAAACCGGTATTAACCGGTATTTTTTAAAGACGAAAAATAATTAATCTTCATCAGATTATAAGAGAATATCATACATCTA
>CAYMPX010000108.1:0-9084 GCA_964392135.1 uncultured Methylomarinum sp. | reverse complement strand
CGCCAGGTGCCTTTGGTGCGTATAGTTTAGATTTGTTGCATCAATTTTTATTGGGCCCGTGTGGTTGTTTCAGCGGCGTGCTGATCCACATCCATAATTCTGTCAATGGTTTCAGGATTATAAATCTTGGGTAAATATTCTTTTGGCCAGCGTCTAATACCCGGGATCTTTGATTTCCCTTCGGGCTGTACACCCACAATCTGAATGTTTGGATTTTGCTGTTTTAAATAGCGTGAGGTTCCCATAATGGTGCCGGTTGTACCCATGGCACTGACAAAATGCGTGATTTTTCCGTCCGTATCACGCCAAATTTCAGGGCCTGTGCCTTCATAGTGTGCCAATGGATTATCCGGGTTAGAAAACTGATCTAAAATACGCCCCTTGCCTTCAGCTTGCATTTTTCTGGCTAAATCAATCGCGCCTTCCATACTTCCTGCAGCGGGTGTCAGTATGATCTCTGCACCATAGGCTTTCATAGAGGCCATGCGTTCTGCACTCATATTGTCGGGCATAATCAAGGTTATTTTATAGCCCTTAATTGCCGAAGCCATTGCTAATGCAATACCGGTATTACCACTGGTTGCTTCAATCAAGCGATCGCCCGGTTTTATCTCACCGCGTGCTTCTGCATGATTAATCATACTCAGTGCGGGACGATCTTTTACTGAACCTGCGGGATTATTACCTTCCAGTTTTACCAGAATGATATTACTGGTATCGCCAGGCAATCTTTGTAACCTGACTAGCGGGGTATTGCCTACGAATGATTCTATGGTTTTGTAATTCATACTCTATTTTTATCACTTTTTGCTCTAAGCGGAAATCGTTCTGGGTTCTCGATTATTTCTTCTGTTAAATCAACATCAATATCAGGCCAATAAAAATGACCTTGCAAGGCTTCTTCTACATTAATAATAAATTTAATCGGCTGATCTTTAAACCAGGGAAAATCTTCATACGACATAAAAAGTTCTTTATTATTAGCCAAGAGCCAGACCCCATGTACTGAAATATTTGAAACTTCAACCGCTAAAGTGTTGTTTCCATGCGCTAACGATTTCATTATAATGAGCCTCCACAAGTGCTTCAATGTCTTTCAGTTGCTTTCGAGAATAAGAGTAATTCTTTGCTAATTCAATTTCTGGCTCAAGCCAAAATTTCGCTTCACCGCTTCCAGAGACTATATGAACATGCATTCGTTCTTCTTCTCTTGAAAAGAAGAAGAACCGATAGCCAGCTTCTCTAAATACTGTTGGGCTCATATTTACCTTTACCCAACCCAAACCCGTGCATTTCTAAACATTCTTAACCACGCGCCCTCTTCATTCCAGTCAGCGGGTTGCCAAGAGTTTTGTATGGTTCTAAAACATCGCTCTGGATGCGGCATCATAATAGTAAAACGTCCGTCCGTAGTTGTTAAACCCGTGATACCATCCACAGAACCATTGGGGTTCGCTGGAAAATCAGTGGTTTTCTTGCCGTAATTATCAATATAATTCAATGCCACTAAAGCCTTGTTTTTATCTGTTGCATTAGTAAATTCAACGCGTCCTTCACCATGCGCAATAACAACAGGTAACATCGAACCTGCCATACCCGTCATTAATATGGAAGGTGATTCAGGTACTTTAACCATTGCAACACGCGCTTCAAACTGTTCTGAATTATTACGTTTAAATTCCGGCCAATAGTCAGCACCCGGGATAATGTCTTTTAAACCTGACATCATCTGACAGCCGTTACACACACCGAGTCCAAAAGTATCTTTACGCGTAAAGAATGCAGAAAATTCTGCTCTGGCTTTAGGGTTAAATAATATTGACTTAGCCCAGCCACCCCCTGCACCAAGCACATCACCATAAGAGAATCCACCACATGCCACTAAACCGACAAAATCCTGTAGTGTTACTCGACTATGGAGAATATCACTCATATGCACATCAATAGCGGTAAAGCCTGCACGATCAAATGCAGCTGCCATTTCCACATGACCATTAACACCCTGCTCTCTTAATATCGCGACTTTAGGTCTATCTGCATTAGCAAATCGGGCAATACTATTTTCATTCACATCAAAACTTAATGATGCAGTTAAGCCAGGATCTTTATCCTCTGCAATACGCTCAAATTGTTGTTTGGCACAATCCGGGGTATCACGTAAGGCTTGCATTCTGTAACTGACTTCTGACCATGTTTTTTGCAAGTCAGCACGCGTTGCAGAATAAAGGGTGTCCCCTTGATAAGTAAGGTTCAATTGCTGCTGTTCTTCAATCACCCAGCCAATCATCTTAACGCAATCCGTTAAACCGGCATCACACAGAAAATCAAGGACATCATCCGCATCCGATTGTTTCACCTGAATCACCGCACCTAATTCTTCGTTAAACAATGCCGCTAGAATATCGCTTTGCTGCATAGCCAAGCTGTCCAACTCAATTTCAGCCCCTTTACGTCCTGCAAAAATCATCTCAGCAATCGTTGCCAATAACCCACCATCTGAACGATCATGGTAAGCCAGTAATTTATTTTCACTGTTTAAGGTTTGAATTGAATCAAAAAACACCTTAAATAAAGCCGTATCATCTAAATCGGGTACTTCATTGCCAATTTGCTTATAGGTTTGAGCTAAAACAGATCCGCCTAAACGGTTCTTTCCTGCCCCCAGATCAAGCAAAATCAACACACTGTCTTCGGCTTTTAATTCAGGGGTTAAGGTTTTATTGACATCTAAAACCGGCGCAAAAGCAGTGATAATCAACGATAACGGTGAGGTCATGGTTTTATCTTTACCCTTCTCATTCCAGACCGTTTTCATGGATAAAGAGTCTTTACCGACAGGGATTGCAATCCCTAATTCAGGACACACTTCCATTCCCACGGTTTTAACCGTATCAAATAAAGCCGCATCTTCTCCTACACTGCCTGATGCCGCCATCCAGTTGGCTGAAATTTTCACTTTATTTAATGATTCAATACGACTGGCAGCTAAATTGGTTAAGGATTCTGCAATCGCCATACGACCTGAAGCCGGTGCGTCAATAATAGCCAGCGGGGTTCTTTCTCCCATCGCCATGGCTTCACCGGTTAAGGCATGAAAACCCGATGCAGTCACCGCGACATCCGCCACCGGCACTTGCCAGGGCCCCACCATTTGATCACGCGCCACCAGTCCAGTTACCGAACGATCACCAATATGAATTAAAAAGCTTTTATCCGCAACCGCTGGAAAAGCCAATACCCGATTAATCGCTGCAGATAATTCAATCGCCGTGAGGTCTAACGCTTTTAAATCCTTCGTCAGATGTTTTACATCTTTATGTATTTTTGGTGATTTACCAAATAACACGGACATAGGAATATCAACCGGCGAACCCCCTAGCCATTTATCCGTTAAGGTTAAATGTTCTTCATCCGTTGCTTCACCAATCACCGCATATAAGCAATGCTCGCGCTGACAAAAAGACTCAAATAAGGCTAACGATTCAGCTGCAATGGCGACCACATAACGTTCTTGCGCTTCATTACACCAAATTTGCATCGGTGACATGCCTTTATCGGCATTATTGACATCACGTAATTCAAAACGTCCGCCTTTATCACAATCATGAATAATTTCCGGTACTGCATTGGATAAGCCGCCGGCGCCAATGTCATGAATGGAAATAATGGGGGTATCGTGTCCCATGGCATTACAGTGATTAATCACTTCCTGGCAACGACGTTCCATTTCCGGGTTTTCTCTTTGCACCGAAGCAAAATCCAGTTCTGCGGCACTTTCACCCGATGTTTGGGATGAAGCGGCGCTCCCCCCCAAACCGATTAACATTGCTGGGCCACCTAAAATGATAATCAATGACCCTGCGGGAATTTTATGTTTATCAACTAACATAGGACGAATATTCCCCATACCGCCTGCAATCATAATCGGCTTGTGATAACCTCGGTAGTGGTTTTCTTTACCTGTTTCTTCAGTTTGCTCAAAACTACGAAAATAACCGGCAATATTTGGACGACCAAATTCATTATTAAATGCCGCGCCACCAATAGGCCCTTCCAGCATAATATCGAGAGCTGAAGAAATACGCTCTGGTTTACCATACTCTTCTTCCCAAGGCTGTTCAAAACCAGGAATTTTAAGATGAGAAACCGTAAAACCCGTTAACCCCGCTTTGGTTGCAGAACCTCGCCCCGTTGCACCTTCATCACGAATTTCACCCCCTGAACCTGTGGCAGCACCTGGATGGGGGGAAATAGCGGTTGGATGATTATGCGTTTCCACCTTCATCAACAAGTGTGCATCTTCTTCTGTATAGCTGTATTCGCCCGTTTCAGGGTTACGAATAAAAACATCTGCTTTTGAGCCTTCAGCCACCGAGGCATTATCACTGTATGCCGATAAAATACCTTCGGGATTTTTATCCGCAGTATTACGAATCATGTCAAATAAAGACCTGGCTTGTTGTTCACCATCAATAGTCCAGCTGGCATTAAATATTTTATGCCGGCAATGTTCTGAGTTTGCCTGGGCAAACATCATTAACTCAACATCTGACGGGTTTCTACCCAATGCTTTAAAGCTTTCTGTTAAATAATCTATTTCATCAACTGATAATGCCAAACCTAATTCTGTGTTCGCTTGCACTAATGCATCACGACCTTTCTCAACAATAGATATTGTCAATAATGGCTGAGGATCATGTTGAATAAATAAATCCAAGCCCTGATCATTTGTAAAAACGCTTTGTACCATGCGATCATGAATCAAGCTATTAATTTTCTCTTTAACCTCATCCGTTAAAGAATCACAACTGACCAGCGTATATTCAATACCTCGTTCAATACGCTTAACTGCGGTTAAACCACAACGCTCTGCAATTTCAGTGGCTTTGCTCGACCAGGGAGAAATAGTCCCTGGACGCGGTACCACTAAAAATTTTTCCCCTGCTAACTCAGATTCTGGCTTTGCATAGCCATAAGATAACAAGCGTTCAAGCATGGCTGTTTCTTGTTCATTCAATGCCTTATCTACATCAACAAAATGCACAAATTGAGCAGACACCGCACTAATTGTTGTATCAACTGATTGCAGCTGTGTTAATAATTGGTTTAACCGGTAGCCAGAAAGAGCAGGTGTTCCGAGGATTTTTAGCATGGGTTTTTTTAGATAAATGTGTAATTGTGAGTCTTATAAGGGGATAGAGACTATGAAAACATTCAGCAGAATCCCCTTTCAAAAAGGTGGGATTTGAGACTTAGCGCCTTAAGGTGCCAAGTCTTCCTTTATAGATTGGTAGAGTAAGGTTAATAACTTTAACCCCGCCCCTTTAGATTGTGGTTTATCATTGCCATCCAAAACGATAACCTCTGTTAGAGCACCATTCTCGGCAAGTTTTATGCGAAATTCTTGTTCTTTTGCAGGATCAGAAGCAAAGATAAAAAGTATTTCATCCCATAAGGAACCATCTTCTATTTTTTTAAAATCCGCATCATATTGTACAAAATACATATGATCCAATTCATTTCTGTCGGTAATTTCAATAGAATGACGGCTCAATGCCTTACCAAGCAAACGCCAGGAGTGTTCTAAGGTATCTTCAATACGTATACGTGTCGCACCGCCCGCATACTCGACTAAATCAACATAAACAATATCGTCTTTGGCTGCCTGATTATCACTCTCAGCATCAGTGACTGCTTGATAGACAGTCGGCTTTACCGTTATAACAGGTGCTGCCTGAATGGCATTATCTTTTAAATCAGCAGGCACAATTAAGGCAGGGATTTCTTGCGTTAATTGATAATCCCTTTCTTTATCGGGAAAATAGGCTTTAATTCGGCCACACCCAGATAACTGCAAACAGAGCAGTAAACTAATCGATAATGTAATTAATTTCATCAAGTTGACATAACCTCAGCTTGACGCATTGCATCACGCACAGTGTCAAAGCAGTCTTCAGTTAACCAGGTGAGAGGCAAACGAATACCCTGCCCCATTAAGCCCATTTCAGCAACTGCCCATTTAACAGGGATAGGATTGGACTGGATAAACAAATGTTGATGTAAACCTGTTAATTTTGTGTCCATCGCTTCTGCAGTTGCTCTATCACCGTTTATAGCGGCTGTAATCATTTTATGAACGGCTTTAGGGGCTATATTTCCTGTCACAGTAATGCTGCCGTTACCGCCTAATAAACAAAATTCACAACTTGTTGCATCATCGCCGGTATAGATTGCAAAATCATCACCGCATAACTCACGAATTTGCTTCACTCTATCCAGCTCACCTGTTGCTTCTTTAACGCCAACGATATTATTAATAGTCGCCAGGCGTCCTATGGTTTCCGGCAGCATATCACACGCTGTACGCCCTGGCACGTTATATAAAATCTGCGGAATATCAACGGCATGAGCAATGGCCTGGTAATGTAGAAACAAGCCTTGTTGTGTTGGCTTATTATAATAAGGTGTCACCAATAAACAGGCATCTGCACCCACGTCTTTAGCACGTTGAGTCAGTTCAATCGCTTCGGTTGTAGAATTTGCACCGGTACCTGCAATCACAGGCATTCTACCTGCGACATAATCCACCACACACTTTATAACATCACAATGTTCATCTTCATCAAGTGTTGCTGACTCACCAGTGGTTCCCATAGCAACAATAGAATCAGTTCCCTGCTCAATATGATATTCCACCAATTTCTTTAGACTGCCCTTGTCCACTACGCCATCGTTATCCATTGGTGTTACTAAAGCAACGATACTACCTTGAATCATGCAAATCTCTCATCCAGAATTAATAAAAATAGCGCAAATTATAACAGCTTATCGCATAGATAAACCAAGTTTGCTTCTTTGTTTTAACAGCTTAGCTCTACCAAAGTCACGTCATCAAACAACGGAGCATCACCACGGAACTGATCCACCCTATCACTGAGAAAAGTTATCTCTGACTCGGTCTGCAATAATTCACAAATTGTTTGCTCCAGGCGGTGCTGCCCAAATTCTTCATTATCACTATTAATAACTTCAGTAATACCATCTGAATAGGCATATACACGATCCTGCTTGGATACAAAAGTAACAACGGGATCAAATTCCTGATTAATAATGCCTAAAGCCAGCATATTAGAGGACACTCGCTTCCATAACAAGGAATCGCGATAAATCAAAATATCTGACATACCACAATTCCAAAGAGACACATAACCATCAGGCGTTAACTCTATAAAAATAGCGCCTAAAAACAAACCTGTTGGCATTTTTTCCAACAATTGGCTATTAATTTCATTCGCTATATCTTTAATAGTCAAGCCTTTCTCTGTCATAGTATAAAAAACATCATAAACAATAGGCCCGCCTATTGCTGCCATTAACCCATGCCCGGTAAAGTCACCCAACATGATATGTTGGGTTTTATCGGATCTAAAAGCGGATAACAACACATCACCCGAGATTTTTTCCACCGGCACTTCTAAAGCTCTAAGCCGAGACCCATCAAAAGGCTTTGCTGCTTGTATTTTCAGAATAATATTTTCTATCACTGTCTTTTCATAGAGCAATACATCTTGCGTTTTTTTTAACTCCCCTTGCAACTCCTGCATACGCCGCCCAACTTGTAATCGTGCTTGCAATTCAGCATTAACAAAAGGTTTTACAATATAATCATTAGCGCCTGCTTCCAGTCCCTTCACTACATCTGCTGTTTCACTACGTGCGGTCAATAAAATAATAAAGGGTGGATTCCTGGTTATTTGTTGACGAATACGTTGACATAAACCAACACCATCCAGGCGAGGCATTTCCCAATCAATTAAAAGCAAATTGGGTGCATCCGGCTTTTGAAGTTCTTGCCAGCCAGCTTCACCATCTTCAGCCACAATAGGATCAAAGCCCCAGTGCTTTGTCACTACAGTCAATATAGTACGTGAGGTACGATCATCATCTACAATTAACAACCTCATAAAAGCACTTTCTCCATTGTCGCTTTTAATTTTTCAAAACATTCAGTCAATACGGTTGTTTTTTTCCTGACAAGCGCTGGGTTATCCGCTTTTCCAGCTGCCTCTATATCCAATGCCAGAGTGCTTAACTGCATACCCCCCACATTAGCTGATGCGCCTTTTATCTTATGCGCCAGTGCGGTTATTTTTTCAATATCACCTTCCAAAACCAACATATCAAGCTGTTTTATTTGCTTTGGCATATCCTCCAAAAAGACCTCAACAACCTCTTGAATCAACACTTTATCATCCATTAACCGCTTGCTTATCGCCTCATAATCAAACACCATCACATCAACAGTAGAGTGAACACTGGTTGACGGGTCTTCCACCAATAATGCCTTGTCAGTTTGCACTTTAGCCAGCCATTTTTTTAACAGCCCTTGCAACTTGACCATATCAATGGGTTTGGCAATAAAATCATCCATACCGACACGAAAACACTTCTCTCTATCACTCGGCATTGCATTGGCTGTCATCGCTATAATAGGGATATGTGGATTTAACACGGGGGTTTCTGGATTACGAATACATTGAGTCGTTATATAACCATCCATGACAGGCATCTGACAATCCATAAAAACCAGATCAAAAGGCAACCGTACCAATTTATCAATTGCTTCCTGGCCATCTGCCGCTATATCAACAAGCTCCACCCCCAGCTTTTTCAACATACGCTGTGCTACCGACTGGTTAACATTATTATCGTCAACCACCAATACTCTTGCCTTAAAAAAGACTTTTGTTTTATGAACTGCATCCACTTATCTGTCTCATTTTCTAAATTTATCCTACGAATTATACCAATGTATTGTACGGCTCAGTATTATGAAGCATTTTAGTATCTACTTTAAATTGTAGGAGAAACCCAAAAACAACAAAAATAACTTGACATTATCATACATAAAGAAAACCTTTTCACTACCGTACACTTTTTAAGAGCAGAATCTTCAAAGACTAAAAATATGATAGTGTAGTACTTTTACACTGAAAAATCATGATACCAGATACCAAATTCTTGTAGAGTTTATCAAACTGAGCCACAAGACCCCGTCTCTTTAGGTCGGGGATGTAGTGGTTC
>CAYMPX010000107.1:0-9169 GCA_964392135.1 uncultured Methylomarinum sp. | reverse complement strand
TTTCATTTTTACGCCAACACCACTCGGTGTCCCTGTGGCAATCACATCGCCTGGTTCCAAGGTCATCGCTTTAGTTAGATATTCAACCATTTCATAGCAATTAAAAATCATGTTTTTAGTGTTGGAGTCTTGGCGTAATTCATCGTCAATCCATGTTTTTAACGATAGATTATGCGGGTCTTTAATTTCATCGGCAGTAATGATCCAGGGACCCATCGGACCATGGGTATCAAATGACTTTCCCAGCATCCATGTCGGTGAACGAATTTGCCAGTCACGTACAGAGACATCATTAACAATAGTATAACCGGCTATGACTTGGTGGGCCTTTTCTAAAGGCACATGTTTACAATGTTTGCCGATAACAAAGGCTAATTCGCCTTCATAATCCAGTTTTTCTGAGACCACCGGACGCTGAATAGCCTCTCCGTTGGCAATGACACAGCTGCTCTGTTTGGTGAAAAAAGTGGGGTATTCCGGTTTATCCCGTTTTGTTTCATTAATATGGTCGGCATAATTCAGACTAATGCCTAAAAACTTACCGGGTCGGGGTATCGGGGCTAGCAATGTAATCTGAGATAAAGGGATACGGTTATATCCGCTTTCAATAAGAGCTTGCATGGCTTCTTTAGCCGCATCTCCGATCGCTAGAAAATCGATCATATTATCCGGTATATCTATGCTACCGCTACTATCAACCACCTTGTCATCAATGATTGCTCCAATATTGGTTAAATTTTTATAACTAAAAGTAACAAGTTTCATTGTTTAAGGTACCTGTACGGTTTGAAGTAGGGTTATTGTATAACAAGAACAAATGGCTAAAAAAAGATATAATGCTGCTGATAAACAGTCTCTATTTAGGATGGACTCGATTTTAGCGTTGCAGTATGAGGCAAGGTCTAAGCCATTTTCATCGAAATTGAGTGATTTAGTCTTGGGTTTTAATAAAATCTGACCAGCTTAAACAATAATAAATGAGCGCAATGACACCCGAACAATTTAACCAATATGCCCGGCAGGGGTATAACCGTATCCCTGTTAGTCGAGAAGTCTTAGCTGATTTAGATACCCCATTAAGTGCTTATCTTAAACTAGCAGACGGTGCCTATTCCTATTTATTTGAATCGGTGCATGGCGGCGAACAATGGGGGCGATATTCAATTATTGGCTTGCCTTGTAAAACCCTGGTGAAAATTACCGGTCAACAAATTGTGCTGGAAAAACAGGGTAAAGTCATTGAAAGTCTGACCCACTCTCAACCTTTGCTCTGGATTGAAGAATTCCGCCAGCGTTATAAGGTGCCTGATATTGAGGGTTTACCGCGATTTAATGGGGGATTGGTCGGTTATTTCGGTTATGAGACCATAGGCTATATTGAACCGCGTTTAAAATCGACAGGTAAAGATGACCCTATTGGTAACCCTGATATTTTATTGATGGTATCAGAAGAAATGCTGGTTTTTGATAACTTGTCGGGAAAAGTGTTACTACTGACTCATGCAGACCCAGCGCAAGAGTGCGCCTATCAAAACGCCTTGAATCGGCTGGATGGTTTAGTTGATGATTTACGAAATGTAATTGCAAAGCCTGACGCACAACACTCGCCGAAACAAGTGGATGAAGCTGATTTTATCTCAGGCTTTACCCAGGAAGGCTTTGAAGCGGCTGTTTTAAAGGCCAAGGAATATATTGTTGCAGGGGATGTGATGCAGGTGGTGCTGTCTCAGCGCTTATCGATTCCCTATTCTGCAACACCGCTTAATTTATACAGAGCATTGCGCTGTTTAAATCCTTCGCCTTATATGTATTATCTGAATTTGGGAGACTTCCATGTGGTGGGTTCATCGCCTGAGATTTTAGTCCGACTGGAAGATAATACCGTTACGGTTCGACCTATTGCCGGAACGCGGCCTAGAGGTACCACGCCCGAACATGATAAAGCCTTGGAAGAAGAATTGCTGGCGGACCCTAAAGAACTGGCTGAGCATTTGATGTTAATTGATTTAGGACGTAATGATGCCGGACGAGTGTCTAAAATTGGTACGGTTAAACTCACCGATAAAATGATTATTGAACGTTATTCACATGTGATGCATATTGTGTCTAATGTTACTGGCGAGTTGCAACAAGGTAAAGATGCTTTTGATGTATTGGCTGCGACGTTTCCGGCGGGTACGGTCAGTGGCGCGCCTAAAATACGGGCAATGGAAATTATTGATGAATTAGAACCGGTTAAACGGGGTGTTTATTCAGGTGCTGTCGGCTATATTTCATGGTCAGGTAATTTAGATACCGCTATAGCGATTCGAACCGCTGTGATAAAAGATAAAACCTTACATATACAAGCAGGTGCAGGTATTGTTTATGATTCAATACCCAGAAATGAATGGGATGAAACAATGAATAAAGGACGGGCTGTTTTCCGTGCAGTGGCTATGGCTGAAGCTGGACTAGAAGGAGAAAAGTCATGAGTGTAAAAGTTGTCATGGTCGATAACTACGACTCATTTACCTATAATCTGGTGCAGTACTTTGGTGAGTTAGGGGCTGATGTCACCGTGGTACGCAATGATGAGGTGACGCTTGCCGAGATTGAAGCCATGTCTCCCGATAAACTGGTTATTTCCCCTGGGCCTTGTACGCCGAAAGAAGCGGGTATTTCTGTTGATGCAATTTTAAAGTTTGCTGGTAAATACCCTGTTTTAGGGGTTTGCCTGGGACATCAAAGTATAGGTTATGCCTTTGGTGGGGATATTGTACATGCCAAGCAAATTATGCACGGTAAAACCTCAGCGGTTTACCATCAGGATTCAGGGGTGTTTAAAGGTTTGAATAATCCGTTTATTGCCACCCGTTATCATTCTTTAGTGATAGATCAGCAGACCTTGCCTGATTGTTTGGAAGTCACTGCCTGGACCCAGGATGATGCAGGTAATCTGGATGAAATTATGGGCGTAAGACATAAAGCGCTGGATATTGAAGGGGTGCAGTTTCATCCCGAGTCCATTTTGACGGAACATGGTCATGACATGTTGCGAAACTTTTTAGAACGTTAAGCCATGAACATTCAACAAGCACTAAATAAGCTATTAGCTCAGCAAGACCTGACTTCGTCAGAAATGCGCGAGGTGATGCGGCTCATTATGAGTGGGGGGGCAACTGATGCGCAAATTGGTGGTTTTCTAATTGCTTTGCGCTGTAAAGGTGAAAGTATTGATGAAATTGCAGCTGCAGCCGGGGTCATGCGTGAATTAGCCACTAAAGTTGCTGTTTCGGGTAAGCATATTATTGATACCTGCGGCACCGGGGGCGATGGAGCCAATACCTTTAATATTTCCACAACCTGTGCTTTTGTGGTTGCTGCTGCCGGTGGGCAAGTAGCTAAACACGGCAATCGATCTGTTTCTAGCAGTTCAGGAAGCGCCGATGTTTTAGAAGCGGCAGGCATCAATCTAAATATGTCTGCACAGCAAGTAGTGCAATGTGTTAATGAGATTGGTGTGGGTTTTTTATTTGCCCCCAAGCATCATGGCGCGATGAAATATGCCATAGGGCCGCGTAAAGAAATGGGCGTTAGAACATTATTTAATTTATTAGGACCTTTATCCAACCCCGCAGAAACGGTTAACCAGTTAATTGGGGTGTTTTCTGCTGACTGGATAGAACCTTTAGCGCAGGTATTAAAGCGCTTAGGCAGTCAGCATGTATTGGTAGTTAACGCTGAAGATGGTCTGGATGAAATGAGCATTGCTACAGCATCAAATGTTGCTGAGTTAAAAAATGGTGTGGTATCAACTTACCAGATAACGCCTGAGCAATTTGGGCTGCAACGTGCAAGTTTAGAATCACTGGCTGTTGATGGTGCTGAATCAAGTCTGGCCATGCTTAAATCCGTATTAACTAACCAGTCGGGTGCAGCTAAAGATATTGTACTGTTAAATGCCGGTGCGGCAATTTATGCTGCTAATATTACAATAACACTGGCTGCCGGTATTGAAAAAGCCCGGCATGTGATTGAAAGTGGCGCTGCGCTAGAAAAATTTAATGCCTTGGTTGCTTATTCTAATCAATAATGTAACCCCGCGCACTTGGACTATTATGCTGGATTAGTTTTTTTTACTACGCTAAAAAATCTAATCCAGTCTATACCTTACTCTCAACTTTCTATTTTTAATAATGACCGATACCCCAGATATTCTAAAAAAAATTCTTGCTAGAAAAGCCGAAGAAGTTGCCAGCCGCAAACAGCGTACACCGGTTGAGATATTAAAAGAAATTTCCGAAAGCGTTGAAGTACCTAGAGGTTTTGCTACCGCCTTACAAAGTAAAGCAAAATCAAAAAAGCCGGCGATTATTGCAGAAATAAAGAAAGCATCCCCGAGTAAAGGGGTGATTAGAGAAAATTTTAAACCCTTGGAAATTGCCCAGGATTATGCGATGAATGGGGCAAGCTGTTTATCTATTTTAACGGATAAAGATTTTTTCCAGGGTTCAGAAGCTTATCTGCAAATGGCGCGCCAAACGTGTCCATTACCTGTTTTGAGAAAGGATTTTATGATTGATCCTTATCAAATTTATGAAACACGCGCCTTAGGAGCCGATTGTATTTTGCTCATTGTTGCAGCCTTAGATGATGAGAAAATGCACGCGCTTGCTGATACGGCTACGGCATTAGGTTTAGATATCCTGGTTGAAACACATAATGCCGAAGAGCTGGAACGGGCATTAAAACTGGATACTAAATTGATAGGGATTAATAACCGTAATCTCAGAACCTTTGAAACCTCATTGCAAATAACGCTGGATTTAAAGCAGGCTGTACCGGATGATCGTTTAATTATTACAGAAAGTGGTATCCATACCCAGGAAGATATCCAGTTGATGCTGGATAATGATATTTATACTTTCCTGGTCGGTGAGGCCTTTATGAAAGCCGATTCCCCTGGACAAAAAATGCGAGAACTTTTCTCACTTTAAACGCTTTTGCAGGAACGACAATACTTCGGCGTTCCTGCAATTATTTGCTCACTCTCACCTTAAACTCAAAATAAGACTATACTGAATTCAGAGGTGTAGTCTATGTCCAAAATAATTGTAAAAAATCCTGTTGTTGAGCTAGATGGTGATGAAATGACGCGCATTATCTGGTCATTCATTAAACAAGAGCTGATCCTGCCTTATCTGGATTTACCGATTGAATATTATGACTTGAGTATCACAAGTCGTGATCAGAGCGATGACCAGATTACTATTGATGCGGCAAACGCCATCAAAAAATACGGTGTAGGGATTAAATGCGCGACCATCACGCCGGATGAAGCCAGAGTTGAAGAGTTTGGTTTAAAAAAAATGTATCGCTCGCCTAACGGTACCATTCGTAATATTCTCGGAGGCACCGTGTTTCGAGAGCCTATTATTTGTCAAAATGTTCCCCGTCTTGTACCTAACTGGACACATCCTATTTGTATAGGTCGTCATGCTTTTGGTGATCAATATCGAGCCACTGATTTTAAAACCAAAGGTAAAGGCAAGTTAAGCATTCGCTTTACCCCGGAAGATGGGGGAGCTGTGCAAACTTATGAGGTCTATGATTTTGAGGGTGATGGTATTGCCATGGCGATGTTTAATACCGATGAGTCAATCAGTGGTTTTGCACGTAGTTGTTTTAATGTCGCGCTGGCTAGAGGCTGGCCGCTGTATTTATCCACAAAAAACACCATTCTTAAACAGTACGATGGGCGATTTAAAGATATCTTCGAAGATATTTATCAGTTGGAGTATAAAAAACAGTTTGAACAACAGGGTATTATTTACCAACATAAGTTAATTGATGATATGGTCGCCTCTGCACTGAAGTGGCATGGGGAATTTGTTTGGGCATGTAAAAACTATGATGGTGATGTGCAATCGGATACGGTTGCTCAGGGTTTTGGTTCCTTAGGGTTAATGACCTCTACTTTAGTCACACCGGATGGAAAAACCATGGAAGCCGAGGCGGCGCATGGCACGGTAACCCGGCATTATCGCCAACACCAAAAAGGTGAGAAAACCTCAACCAATCCTATCGCTTCTATTTTTGCCTGGAGCAGAGGCTTAGCTTTTAGAGCAAAATTAGATAACAACCCCGCATTAATGTGGTTTTGTCAGCAGTTAGAAAAAGTGTGTGTCAATACGGTAGAGTCAGGGAAAATGACCAAAGATTTAGCCTTGTGTATACATGGAAAACAGCTTAATCAATCGCACTATTTAACTACAGACGAATTTCTGAATGCGTTAAGCATTAATCTGGAAAAAATGTAAGCTTTTCGATAACAGCAGGGCGGACTTCAGTCCGCTCTACACCGATTGATTTTTTATTTGTAATCCAAAGCCTTACTGATCAAGCCCAAAGAAATTCCAGAGTTGATTAACAAACCTTGTTTCACTGTGTTCTGGTATAGGTGGTCCATCCGGGTAGTTTTGGTCGTAAACGCGTTTCGCATCAGCGGCCAAATCATTCAAACCTAAGTTGCTGTAAGCTTGTTGCATCACTTGCAATGCATAAGGAACGGCGGGGGTACGTTGAAATTCCTTAATCACATAGCTGCCTCTATTTGCAGCAGCCACATAGGCTCTACGTTTTAAATAAAAGCGTGCGACATGTATTTCATACATTGCCAGATTATTTCTCAGTGCGAGCATGCGTTGTTTGGCATCAGCCGTATACTTACTATTAGGGAAACGCTGGACTAATTCCTGAAAGTTGGCATATGCATCTTTTACATTACTTGGGTTACGTTGAGTGACATCTGTAGGCAAAAAACGCTCAATAAAACCAATGCTGCGATTAAAATTAACTAAACCTTTTAAATAGTAGGCGTAATCCACGCTTGGGTTTCTAGGGTGGACTTTTATGAAACGCTCTGCCGCAGCAATCGCAGCTTCCGGGTCTTCATTTTTATAATAGGCATAAGCCATATCCAGCTGGGTTTGTGCGGCATAGTCACCAAAGGGATAACGCGCTTCTAATGTTTCATAAAGTTTAATGGCTTTTTGATAATTATTGGCTTTCATGGCGGCTTTCGCCTGGTCATGAAATTTTTTGGCACCCCAATCGCTGTATTCAGCATCTTCTGAGCTGGAATCGTTAAATTTAAAATTTTGTAGTGTTTCACAGCCTTGTAAAGCAAAGGCTAAACAAGCAAAAAATAAAATTCTTTTAAAAAATAATAGCATATTGATGGCAACACGTTGTAGGATGGAGGGTTTTATCGCTCAATCCTGCAACAGCTAGATCCTGTTGATTGGTAAGATGTGAGTATAACTTATAATTAACGCGTATATGGCTATATTAACAGCAAAAATTCCCGAAGAAATGGCGGGCATGCGTCTTGATCAATGTTTGGCAGAAGTTTTCCCTGATTATTCTCGCAGTAAATTACAAACCTGGATAAAAGCGGGACGGGTCACCATTAATCAACGCTCTCTTAAAGCAAAAGACAAAATCGATGGCGGTGAGCTAGTAGAGCTGGATGCAGAGGAAGAAGCCGTTCTGGAGTATGAAGCCGAAGATATTCCTTTAGATATTATTTATGAAGATGACTCACTTGTTATTGTCAACAAACCTGCGGGGCTTGTTGTGCATCCGGCGGTAGGTCACTGGCAGGGGACTTTGGTTAATGCCTTGTTAAATCATGCGCCGGCTTTAAAAGCCTTGCCCAGGGCGGGTATTGTGCATCGACTGGATAAAGATACCAGTGGCTTGTTGATGGTCGCTAAAACCTTGAAAGCGCATTACAGCCTATCTAGACAACTACAAGAACGCTCTATTACCCGTGAGTATCTTGCCTTGGTGAAAGGCTGGATGACAGCGGGAGGTACCGTCGATGAGCCGCTGGGTCGTCATCCTAATGACCGTAAACGGCATACGGTGAGGGAGGATGGTAAACATGCCGTCACCCATTATCGTTTAGAGAAACGCTTAAAACGTCATACGCTGGTCAGAGTGAAACTGGAAACAGGGCGCACGCACCAAATTAGAGTTCACATGGCTTATATCCAATACCCATTGGTGGGTGATCCGGTTTATGGTGGACGATTTCAAATGCCGGCACACTGCAGTGAACAGCTTGAAGCGGTGTTAAGAAATTTTAAGCGACAAGCGTTACATGCGACTAAATTAGGCTTGCAGCATCCAGAGACCGATGAGTATTGTGAATGGGAATTACCCATGCCGGAAGACATGGTGAATCTGCTGAAAGCATTAGAAGAAAATGAACTGGATTAAACCTGACTGGCCCGTTGCAAGGAATATTCATGCGGCGGTTACTTTACGTTCAGGCGGCTTAAGTCAGGGGGCTTTTAGTAGCTTAAACCCCGCCTTGCATGTGAATGACAGGGAAGAAATAGTACAGGGTAATCGTAAAATCATATCGGACATGCTTAATCTACCGGCAGACCCGGTTTGGCTTGAACAAACCCATAGTAACCAGGTTGTTAAGGCGGATCCGCTAATACAGCAAGTCGCAGCAGATGCCAGCTATACAGACCAGGCGAATACGGTGTGTGCAGTATTAACAGCCGATTGTCTGCCGGTTTTATTAGCCAGTAAAGAGGGTACTCAAATAGCGGCTATTCATGCTGGTTGGCGGGGATTATTAGCCGGTATTATAGCCAATACGGTGAACGCATTAAACACAACAGAACTGGTTGCCTGGCTAGGACCGGCAATTAGTCCTGATTGTTTTGAAGTGGGTGCGGAACTAAGAGATTTATTTGTTAATAAATCAACAGTCTTTGCCACAGCCTTTAAAATAACACAACAAAATAAATACTTAGCCGATATTTATCAGTTAGCAACAATAGAACTGGCATCTATCGGTATTACCCAGGTTTACGGTGGTGATTTTTGTACGGTAACAGACACGCAGCGATTTTATTCATACCGTCGTGATGGCGAAACAGGTCGAATGGCCACACTTATCTGGAGAGATTGACTTTGGACTTATTGATATTAATTATCATTTTTACAGCAGTTGGCGGCATTTTAAGTGTATTAGCCGCCGGCTTGTTTTTATTACTCCCTGAAAAACAAAGAAATAAAATTTTGCCACATGGCATTAGTTTTGCGATAGGCGCATTATTAGCCGTTGCTTTTTGGGGACTGATTCCTCATGCCTTTGAAGAAA
>CAYMPX010000106.1:6579-9225 GCA_964392135.1 uncultured Methylomarinum sp. | reverse complement strand
TGGCCAATCGTGAATATAGCAATGACTTTGATAAGGGCGATTTGCCCATGCCTCCCGGTCGCCAATTTGCGATTCTCACTTGTATGGATGCCCGTTTAGATCCTGCAAAATATGCCGGACTTGCTGAAGGTGATGCCCATGTGATCCGTAATGCTGGCGGGCGAGCCAGTGATGACGCTATACGTTCACTGGTAATTTCATACAAACTACTGGGTACCCGTGAGTGGTTTGTGATCCATCACACGGACTGTGGTATGGAAACATTTACTAATGACATCATGAAAGATTTGCTGACTAACAGTTTAAAAACTGCATCGGTGGATGCGGATGGCTGGCATGACTGTTGTGAAGGGTCTGGCTCAGCAGAAGGTAAATATATTAATTGGCTAACCATTAAAGATCAGGCTGAAAGTGTGACAGAAGATGTCATCAGAATTAAGTCGAATGCTTTGGTACCTGCTGATATTCCTGTTTATGGTTATATTTACGATGTTAAAACCGGTCATTTAATTGAAGTGCCTGCGGCAACAGAAGCAGGAAAACCAACATAATGGGGCAGCCATGTTCAGCGGTTATTATAGGCGTTGGACCCGAACGTGGTCTGGGCGCTACATTGGCAAAACGATTTGCCGCCGAAGGTCTACAGGTTTTTATCGCAGGACGTAGTGAAGAAAAGTTGCAACGGGTGGCAGAGAGTATTCGGCAAAAGGCGGGTAAAGTAAGCTGTGTGGTTGCTGATGCCACGCAAGAGCATGATGTCTGCCATTTGTTTGACGTGATTAAGCGAGAGGGTAGTGAGTTGAGTATTGCTGTTTATAATGTAGATAGCAATATTCCTGGCGCTATTCTGGAGACCGAATCGGAAACCTTTACCAAGTTATGGCAGCAAAACTGTTTTGGGGCATTTTTGTTCGCGAAAGAGGCAATTGCCTCTATGAAACCTAATCATCAGGGTACGTTGTTTTTTACCGGTGCGACGGCTTCTTTGCGTGCCAGACCGCCTTTTACCGCTTTTGCATCGGCTAAAGCAGCATTAAGAGCGTTGGCTCAAGGCTTGGCGAGGGAATTCTCCCCGCAAGGTATCCATGTGGTACATACTATTATTGATGGCGTGATCAATGGCGATCGTGCAGCAGAACAGTTTCCAGAATATTATCAGACCAAAGGGGAAGAGGGGTTGTTGAAACTGGACGCTATTGCAGAAAGCTACTGGGCAATTCATAGTCAGCATCCCAGTGCCTGGACGCATGAATTGGATCTTAGACCGTTTAAAGAACCCTTTTAGGATAGAGTATGACTGAACAAATCAGCTGGAAATTACAAGGCAGTTATTTTGAAACTTGTAATTGTGAGACGGCTTGTCCATGTGTCTGGTTACAGTCCCCATCAGAAGGTGATTGTAAATTATTGGTTGCCTGGCATATAGAAAACGGCTATCTGCAACAGCAAATACTGGATAATCTTAATGTCGCACTGGTCTGTTATGCGCCGGGGGATATGCAAGCGGGTAACTGGCAGGCGGCGTTATATATAGATGAACGAGCCGATGATGCGCAGTTTGAGGCGATTACTCAAATTTTTAGTGGCCAGCAGGGAGGGCATTTAGCGGTTTTAATGGGGTTTGTCAGCGAAGTTTTAGGTATCCAAAAGGTTAAAATTGAGTACAAGGAAGAGGGCAATAAACGCTGGATGTCTATTCCTGGTATTGCCCAGGCAGAAATAGAAAGTATTCAGGGTATCACCGGTGCTGAATCAAGTATTCGCAACCCCCCTTTGTGCGTGGTCAGTAGTCATGCTTCCATCGTCGCCAAGTCCAATCAGTATCAATACCGGGATTTTGATAAAAACTGGCAGTTTAATGATCGTAACGGTTATTACTCCGCTTTTACTTACCAGCCCTGAAGATCACAATTCCTTTCTTTGTGCCTGTACCAAAAATTCTTATTCTGCTTATTGCCATTGCTCTGTCTGCCTGGGGCTTTTTGATTTACCAGCAGTGGCAAATGACTACTCAGCCCATGTCAGCAATGTGGATGCCACCCGATTCAGCCAGGCAATGGCAAATCAGTGACTTTGCCGTTGTCTACATTATGTGGGCAGTGATGATGGTAGCGATGATGTTACCTTCAGCGTTGGCGATGATTAAAGTTTTTAGTCAAAGTTGTAGGCAACGTTATGGTAGTGATATGCCCTATAGCGCACTTTTTAGTTTTGCTTATCTGTTGGTCTGGTTTGTATTCAGTCTTGTGTTAACCCTTTTGCAATGGCAGCTGCAGGGCTTGCATTGGCTCTCAGGCATGATGGATAACCGCAATATAATATTAGCGGCTGCCCTCTTTATCATAGCGGGCGTGTATCAGTTTACAGCACTTAAAAATGCCTGTTTAAAGCACTGTCGCCTACCTATCAGCTTTTTGTTAAATTACTGGCAAAATGGCAGGTTAGGCGCATTTAATATGGGGATTATGCATGGTAATATCTGTCTGGGGTGTTGCTGGGCTCAGATGCTGATCATGTTTGCGGTCGGGGTGATGAATATTACGGCTATGGTTTTGATCACCTTGTTTATTCTGCTGGAAAAAAGCGTGCCTGTGAAGGAATCCTTTATAAGCAAAATAGCGGGAGGCTTGTTATGTATTTGGGGAG
>CAYMPX010000106.1:0-6479 GCA_964392135.1 uncultured Methylomarinum sp. | reverse complement strand
GTGAAGGAATCCTTTATAAGCAAAATAGCGGGAGGCTTGTTATGTATTTGGGGAGCGGTGTTGTTTTTATCCTGGAGCCGTTGATAATATAGGGGTTAATTTTAACCGGTTTCGGGAATCTATTTTTAGTTGATGTGGATTCCTGCTAAGAACGCAGGAATAACGTGGTAGTGTCGTTACTATTTGAATTTAAGGAAACTATGGGTTTCTGATTAGACGAGGGTTAGTTGGAGCTTGCCGTGTGATTTTATGGGGACTCATATATACTGACGGTCGTTTAAACAGAGAGATTTTTTGTGTCCGCTTTAGCTCAACTTTCTAACTACCTGCAATATCCTTTAACGTCAGACCCGCTTATGCAAGCCCAACGATTATTTCATGGTCGTGGTCATGCGTATCAAGGCTTGAATCATATCACGGTAGACTGGCTGCCTCCTGTGGTTTTAATTACCTTATTTGCAGCTGAAGCCAGGGCTGATGTGGAACAATTGGCTGATGAGTTATTAGCACAATTACCTTGTTGTAAAAGTGTACAGCTTCAATACCGTTATCAATTATCAGGACCTATTGAGGTGATTCGGGGTGAGTCTATTCAGAAATTTGCCATTCTGGAAGATAATTTACAATTTTATATACGATTAGGGCAAGCTAGAAATACAGGCTTGTTTCTGGATATGAAAAATGGACGTAAGTGGGTACAAGCACATAGTCAGGATAAACGGGTGCTTAATTTGTTTGCTTACACCTGTGGCTTCTCGGTCGCCGCCATTGCGGGCAATGCCAAATCAGTATTAAATGTTGATATGAGTCGTCCCGCACTGAATGTCGGACGAGAAAATCACCGTTTAAATCAGCAATCACTTGATGCTGTGCGGTTTGAAAAATTAAATATCTTTAAATCTTTTAGTCGATTAAAAAAGCGGGGGCGGTTTGACTTATTGATATGTGATCCGCCCACCTTTCAAAAAGGCAGTGTCGATATTGTTAAAGATTACCCTAAAATATTACGTCGCCTTGATGAATTTATGGCGCCGAATGGCACATTATTGCTATGTTTGAATGCCCCTGAATTAGGTCGCGATTTTTTAATCGAACATCTGTCTGAATTAGCCCCAAACTATCAATTAGTAGAGGAAATAAAACCGCCGGAAGTTTATGTCGATGCAGAAGATAAAGGCTTAAAGGTGTTGTGTTTTAAGAACGTGTGATTTGGTTTTAATGTAAAAAAGAATCTGATTCCAAGTCTGCATAAACAGGGTCTCCGGCAATCCTTTTTTCTTCTGCAGCCCATTCGCCTAAATCAATTAATTTACAGCGTTCGCTACAAAAGGGTTTATAGGGTTGAGAGGCATTCCAGATGACATTTTTTTGGCAAGTAGGGCAACAGACAATAATTTCTTTTGTTTTATGGTTTGACATTGGCATTAGAATACACAACGAGTGAGTGAGAATGGAATATCCTCAAGGGTTTGGCCTGGGCGCTTATTATCGACTGATGGCATCATAAAACGGATGGTAAAGCGATGTTTCCCCCCGCTGACTTCTGCAAAACAGGGGATGGTGTGTTCAATGGCAACTCTAAGAAGCTGAAATGGCTGAGATTTATCTAAAGCAAGCTGAAAAAAACCTGCTTTAGCGAGTTCTGGCGTTGCTATGCTGCTTTGGCGGATAAAACCAAGAATTAAATCAATGGCTATTTGAATATCAGATAAGGGCTTGGTCCATTGTGTTAAATCGGCTTGCTGGACATTATTATCTTGTTCTAACCAATAATGAAATGCGGGTAAGTCAAAGGAGCATGTGCCTCCGGGGATGGCATTTCGTTGGGAAATACTTTGGAATAAATCACTTTCCATTACCCCTGCGCCAATCCTGCCATTGGTATTGTACAGTTTTTGACTGATGTCACTTAACTCGTTCAGAATATGAGTTAATTTTTCAGCATCAACTGCTTGGCTGTTAGCGAGTTGGTTAAGGAATTTTGAATGTCGCTCTAACTCTTTAAGTAATTCTGATTTTAGATCATTACGACTGAAAATCATCAGGATATTTAGCAATACTGAAATGGCAGCGCGCTTGTCAAAAATATCTGTGCCATTCATGAAGTGAGCGAGCTGCTGAAACAGTTGTTCCAGTCGCATAAAGATTCGAACCCGTTCGTTAAGCGGAAATTCGTAGACAATAGGGGTGTTCACAAATAAAGAAACCTAAGAGTTGCTTAATAATAAATATTGATTGTGCAGCTTTTTGACTTGTTCTGCAAGCGGTGAGCCTGAATTTGAGTTATCAATAATAGTATTGGCTTTAGAGAGTCGTGTTTTACGGGAAACTTGACTGCGAATAATAGATGAAATACGTTCTTTTGAAAGCACATCGCGCTGCATAACTCTTTCAATCTGAGTGTTAACTGGGCAGTCAACCACCAAAATATGATCAACAAAGTGAGTCATTTGGGTTTCTATTAATAGAGGAATACAAAGAATACTGTAGGCTGACGTTTGTTGCTCAAATTCAGACTGCATTGTTTGATAAATAAGAGGATGTAGTATTTTTTCCAGCTGATGTTTTTTATAACGATCAGAAAAAATAATATCTCTCAGTTTGTTCCTGTCCAGAGCGCCTTTTGAGTTAATGATAGATAGCCCAAAGGTTTGTTGTAGCAGAGAGAGAGCCGGTTGACCGGGTTCAACTAACTGGTGGGCAATAATATCGGCATCAATAACGGGAATGTTATATAAACGGTTAAATAATTGGGCAACGGTCGATTTTCCACAACCTATCCCCCCCGTTAAACCAATTTTTAGCATACTATTATATACCTATGATGCTGAGGTAAAGCGTGTTGATTTGTTTGCCCCATATCAATGTTATCCAGCCAGCTGCTGCTAAATAAGGGCCAAAGGGAATGGGCGTATGGCGGTCTTTTTTAACCAATATAACCATTGCTATGCCTATGACTGCACCCACTAATGACGAAAGCAGGATGATTATTGCTAAATACTGCCAGCCTAGCCAGGCGCCAAACAAGGCGAGTAATTTAAAATCCCCAAAGCCCATGCCTTCTTTACCGGTTGCCAGCTTAAATAATTGATAGATCGTCCATAAACTTAAATAGCCTGCGATTGCACCAATAATACTGGCGTGCGTATCGGTATAAACTGAAAACAAGCTTAAAAACAAGCCTAGCCAAAGCATAGGCAGGGTGATTGAGTCGGGTAGTAATTGCTGGTCAATATCAATAAAACTAAGCGCAATCAGTGACCATGTGAGTAATAAAGCAAACAGCGTTTCAAGACTATAGCCAAAATGCCATGCAACAATGGCAGAAGTGATTCCAGTGAAAGCTTCAATCAATGGGTATCTTAGTGATATATGGGTTTTGCAATGAGAACATTTTCCTGCTAAAAACAGATAACTAATAACCGGAATATTTTGATAGGGTTTTATCGTGGTATTACAGCCAGGGCAGCGAGATAATGGCACCATAAGGTTGAATGGTGTGTTATTTTCTGCAGGCGAATCCAGTTCTAGATATTCAGTGCATTCTTTTTTCCAATTGCGTGCCATCATCACCGGGAGCCGATAAATAACAACATTCAGAAAGCTGCCAAGAAGTAAGCCTATGATGAATACCAGAGTGGTTAAAAGAACAGGGGACGATTGTAATATAGCGTGAAGTTCGTGCATTGGGCCATTGTGTAATTGGTATGAGCTACATCCATGTAGTGTTTAGGAACGAGGGTTCAATAATATCCTCGTTTCTTACGTATGTACTTGTATAGGTACTGATTCCGGAAAATGTTATTTATTTCATTATAAAGGACTTGAAGGTATTTACTTGATGCATTTTTGTGTCCGGTATAGTGTATATCACATCATATTCAATATTCAGCGCTTCCAGAACTTCGTTTCTTTGCCAATCTCTATGCTGATCTAACTCTGCTTTTAAAGCATCAATTCGCTGGAGTAAAGTATTAATATCGGTCACTATTCACCTCACAAACTTTAAACATTATCAATACCAAAGTATTTCAGGTTCTGAATGGCATTGGTTTTGAGTACGTTATTAAAGCCACTGTCTTTAAAGACTACTCACATGACTTCGGGTTTTAATTCCTCCTTTAACGCCCCAAACCAATGATATAAACTGTTTTTCCCTGAATGCTGCTTTGACCCAAAAAACTCTACCTTCTGTAATCCATTCTTCCATTTTCGCTTCACTTGTTAACCAGCAACGTCCTTGAGTAGGTTTTTTGCCGGGATCAAATTGCCAAGCTTCTTTTAAACCATTATGGATGGCACTATAAACTCTACAAGAATTTGGTATCATGATTTTTCAGAGCAAAATCACTACACTATCATGTTTTTAGTCTTTGAAGATCCTGCTCTTAAAAAGTGTACAGTAGTGAAGCCACGTTTAACACATCATCATTTAACATTATGAAAGGTTTATTTAATCAATGCCGTTTCTATATTGACAGCATCGGTAAAAGCAAAATAATCAATTATCAGATTTTTGATAAATTGATAGTTTTATTGATTTTTATTAATGTTGTCGCGGTTATTTTGGAGAGTGTCGATACGCTGTATGCTGATAATTACCAAGCATTCATTTTATTACGAAAGTTTTCTTACGCCCTGTTTACGCTTGAATATTTTGTGAGAGTTTATCGCGGTGTTGTTAGTAAAACAATTCAAGTCGATCTACCGTTCGCCAGGTTTCGTTTTATGTATTCGCCTATCATGGTGGTGGATTTACTTGTATTCCTGCTATTTTATCTTAATATTCACTTGGGTGTCGATCTGCGCTTATTGAGGTTATTCCGGGTTTTGAGTATTTTACAAGTTATGCAAAATTCGCGGGCATTACAAATTTTGCAGTCTGTCCTGGTGCGGGAAAAAAGAACCTTATTGTCGGCATTATTAATCATGTCCGTACTGATGATATTGGAATCCGCAATTATCTTTGCCCTGGAACATCGGGTGCAGCCAGAGGTCTTCTCCAGTATTCCAGAAGCGATGTGGTGGACGATGACTACTTTAACCACAGTGGGCTATGGCGATGCCGTTCCTGTTACTGCCCTGGGAAAGTGCTTTGGGATGATCGTGATGTTTATCGGTATTGCCATGTTTGCGGTTCCCACCGGCATTTTGGTTTCGGCTTTCTACCAGGAAATTAAGCGTAAGGATTTTATTGCAACGTGGGATCTAGTGGCACAGGTACCAGTCTTTGGCAATTTAACCGCAACAGAAATAGCTCAGATTGCCGACTTATTAAGTCTACATGTTGTTAGAGCAGGAGAAGTTATATTTTACCAAGGTGACCAAGCGGACTGTATGTATTTTATTGTTGCCGGTGAAGTGGAAATCAAAAAACAAGGGAAATTAATAGACATTAAAGGCGGTGATTTTTTTGGTGAAATCGGAGTTTTATACAATATACCCCGAATTGCTGATGCGACCGCTAAAACATATACCGAACTTTTATTGTTGAATAGCCGGGATATCGAGTTGTTTATGGAGTTTCACCCACAGTTACGTGAACGAATTTTTGAGGCATCTGTGTCCAGACGTCAATAAAATGTTTTACTAGCGTCGCCTTGATGTAACGAAGTGACATCAAGGCGATATCTATACTGCCTTCATGGCGGTGTGAACTATCTCTTGAATGGTTTATTTAAGTCTTTGTGTTTTCAACATGTAATCCACATTCTTTTTTGTTGTCAGATTCCCACCACCAGCGTCCGGCACGTTCATGTTGATTAGGCCGTATTGCTCGGGTACAAGGTTCGCAACCTATGCTGGTAAAGCCTTTTTCATGCAGTTCATTATAAGGCACTTGATAAGCCTCTATATGATCCCAGACTTGTGCTGAACGCCAGTTAAGCAGAGGGTTAAATTTAATTAATATTTTTTCTGCGCTAGAAAAGGCAGTGTCAATTTGTACTTCTGGAATATCTTGACGGGTATCTAAACTTTGATCTTTACGTTGTCCTGTAATCCAGGCATCGAGTTGAGAGAGCTTTCTGGTTAACGGTTCTACTTTACGAATACCGCAGCATTGCTGGTGACCCTCTTGATAAAAGCTGAATAAGCCTTTTTCTTTCACGAAAGGGTCTAACAAGTCTCTGTCTGGGGTTAATAGCTCAATATCAATTTTGTAATGTTGTTTTACTTTTTCGATAAAACGGTGAGTTTCTGGGTGCAGTCGACCCGTATCTAAAGAAAAAACCTGGATGTCTTTTCTTATATTTAATGCCATGTCGATTAACACCACATCTTCTGCACCACTGAATGATATGGCGATATTATCAAAGTTTTCCAGTGCCGCTTTTAATATGCTACGTGGTTTTTTATTTTGCAGTTCGGTTTGAAGTGTTTCAATATTGAATGTCGTCATGATTTTACGTGTATTTAAAATAAAGTTATACCCATTCCCTGCTGACCGACTACCCTAACTTGCGCAGCGAACTTCAGCA
>CAYMPX010000105.1:4960-9248 GCA_964392135.1 uncultured Methylomarinum sp. | reverse complement strand
TCCATCCCAGAATAAAAAATTCTTCAGCAACTGCAAGCCTGCCGTCTGGCTTTTTTCCGGGTGGAATTGTACTGCAAATAGATTATCTTTTGCTAATGCACTGGTAAATGCCTGTGGATAATCCGTGGTCGCAATAGTGTCTTCACTATGCGCTGGATTGACATAGTAGCTATGTACAAAATAAAAACGACTGTGTTGTGGAATCCCATCCCATAAAGGGTGTGGTCGTTGAGTCACTTGATTCCAGCCCATGTGTGGAATTTTTAATTTATGGCTATCCGCATCCACTAAATCAGCCGGGAAATGTACAACATGACCTTTAAATACATCCAGACAGCAGGTTTTTCCATTTTCTTCACTGTCGGTTAATAAGGCTTGCATGCCTAAACAAATACCTAAAAAAGGTTTGGTTTTGACGACTTCTTTAATGACTGGTGATAAACCTGAGCTATCCAGCGCCTGCATACAATCTCTGATTGCACCCACCCCCGGAAAGACAATGCGATCTGCCTGACGGATTTTTTCAGCATCCGAGACAATTTGAACATCCACTTCAGGTGAGGCATGTTGCAAGGCTTTTTCAATGGAATGTAAATTTCCCATTCCATAATCAATAACAGCGACTGATGACATATTTATAAATACAGGTGCAAGGTAAAAGATAAAAACTCAAGACAAATTATAGTGAGCCTTTTGTGGATGGCATGATGCCTGCCATTCTTGGGTCTGCGGTGATTGCCATTCTTATCGCTCTGCCAAATGCTTTAAAAATAGTTTCGGCAACATGATGCGCATTCGTGCCTTTTAAATTATCAATATGCAGCGAAACACCGGCATGATTAACAAACCCCTGAAAAAACTCACGAAATAAATCGCTATCAAAAGAACCAATCATGGGTCTTGGGTAGCTCACATCATAAAATAAACCCGGTCTGCCAGAGAAGTCGATAACGACTCTGGATAATGCTTCATCTAAAGGCACATAAGAATGTCCATAACGCACAAGACCTTTTTTATCTCCCAATGCCTTGGCAAAAGCCTGACCTAAGGTAATGCCCAGATCTTCCACGGTATGATGCGCATCAATTTCTAAATCACCTTTGGCATCAATATCCAGATCAATCAAGCCATGTCTGGCCACTTGATCCAACATATGATCTAAAAAAGGCACACCGGTTTGAAACGAAGCCTTGCCTGTTCCATCGAGGTTAATAGCGATTTTAATTTGAGTTTCGAGCGTGTCTCGCTCAACTTGGGCTGTACGTTGGCTCATTGCTTAATCTAATTGTATTTGAAGCATTTCATTTTACTACAATTACAGACGTTGACATCAAACAAATATAACTCAGGCAGATACAGGATGGGCAAAGGGTGTTTCCTGCCCATCCTGCATCACTATGTATGTTGTCGATGTTATTCAGGAACCTGCTTAAATAACGTATACATCTTAATACGGGGCGTAGGTCTTTAGCCTGCATTATAAAGGCGGACGAAAGATCCGCGCCCCAAAGTTGTCGAAATTATATCATCCACTTTCCTTAGATCAATTAAGCTCTGGCAACGCGTTTTCTTTCATTCTCGGTCAACAAAATTTTTCTTAATCGAATAGATTCAGGTGTTACCTCAACCAATTCATCATCATCAATAAACTCTAAAGCTTGCTCTAAAGTCATTTTCTGAATCTTGGCACAGGTTAAACTTTCATCTGTTCCTGATGCACGTACGTTAGTTAATGGTTTGGATTTAGTCGGGTTGACCACTAAATCATTGGTACGAGAATGAATACCTACCAACATGCCTTCATAGATTTCATCTGCATTAACAACCAATAATTCACCACGCGCCTGCAAAGGATACAACGAGTAATCAACCGCTTTACCTTTTGCCATGGAAATCATTACGCCGCGAACACGCGTACCCACATCACCGGCTTTTAAAGGACCATAATGATCAAATACATGATAGAACAGACCGGAACCCGAAGTCGCTGTCAGAAATTCTGTTTGAAAGCCTAATAAGCCGCGTGAAGGTACAATATATTCCAGGCGAATACGCCCTTTACCATCGGGCACCATGTCTTTTAAGTCACCTTTACGGTCACCTAATCTTTCCATGATGGTGCCTTGATGCTGTTCTTCCACTTCAATAGTCACATATTCAAAGGGTTCAGATTTAACGCCATCAATTTCCTTGATAATCACTTCAGGACGAGACACCCCCATCTCAAAGCCTTCTCTACGCATATTTTCAATCAGAACAGATAAATGTAATTCACCACGACCCGATACTCTGAATTTATCCGGGTGCTCTGTTGTTTCAACCCGTAACGCCACATTATGCTGTAATTCTTTTTCTAAACGATCAAAAATCTGACGTGTGGTAATAAATTTACCTTCTTTGCCGGCAAACGGTGAGTTGTTTACTTGAAACGTCATGCTCACTGTTGGCTCATCAATAGATAACCTGGGTAATGCGTCTACATGCGCTGGATCACATAAGGTTTCTGATATTTGTAACTTTTCAATCCCACAGAAAGCGATAATATCCCCCGCTTGCGCTGACTCAACTTCAATACGTTCTAAACCACTAAAACCATAGAGCTTTAACATACGACCATTACGGGTATTACCTTCATTATCGACCAGGGTTAATGGCATATTACGTTTGACTGAGCCTCGCTGAATACGTCCAACACCAATAACACCGACATAGGAGTTGTAATCAAGACTAATCACTTGCATTTGGAAAGGCGCGTCTACATCCACAGCAGGTGGTGCCACTTTTTCTATCACGGTTTCGAATAGAGGTGTCATATCTCCGCCTGAAACATCGTCTTCCAGTCCGGCATAACCATTGATGGCAGATGCATAGATAATAGGGAAATCTAATTGCTCATCGGTTGCACCTAAGTTATCAAATAAATCAAAAGTCTGATCAACAACCCAGTCAGGGCGTGCACCCGGGCGATCTATTTTATTAATAACAACAATGGGTTTTAAACCCAAAGCAAAGGCTTTTTTGGTTACAAAGCGGGTTTGTGGCATAGGACCATCCACCGCATCGACCAATAATAAAACAGAATCCACCATGGACAATACACGCTCGACTTCACCACCAAAATCAGCATGTCCCGGTGTATCCACAATATTAATGTGATAGCCGTTCCAGTCAATAGCTGTGTTCTTTGCCAGAATGGTAATCCCACGTTCTTTTTCAAGATCATTAGAATCCATCATTCTCTCGCCCAATTGCTCATGTTCCGAGAAAGTGCCAGACTGTTCTAATAATTTATCAACCAAAGTTGTTTTACCATGATCGACGTGAGCAATAATTGCTATGTTTCTTAATTTTTGTATCACTTTAATATTTTTCTGTTTTTAAAATTTTTTTTGAGTATACGACTACGGTTAAATACATCGCGTGCTGAATATAAGGAACGCCTCGCGGCTAACTTTGCACCCAGGGAAGATTATGAAATCGCCAGCCTTCTCTATTTCCTCGGTGTTTTGCATCATCTAATGCGCCTTCAAAACCTTCAACTATATTAATGACTGTTTGATAGCCTGCAGCTTCCAGCGCTTTTGCAGCCGCCACAGAACGTACACCACTACGACAAAGCAATAAAACAGGCACTCGTTTATCTATTACCTTTTCTTCAACCTGCGTAACAAACTGTTCATTCAACTGCATCCCCGGAAACTCTTTCCATGCGATATGAATCGCTGCGGGTGGATGTCCTACAAAGGTATGTTCAATTGCTGTACGCACATCAATCATCACGGCAGCTGAATTTTCCTGCAATAAAGCCCAGGATTGCTTTGGATCTAAATTTTCTATCATGGTATTTCTACTGTTTTTGACCGACAAACAGCGCTTCATTGCGTTCGCCACAGGTCAGATTACCTATTAGACTATTTTCCCTGTAAGCCACCAATTTTAGTGGCTGAAAAAGTGTTAACAATTCATTTCTAGCCAATAGAAAATCAGGACTTTTAGGGCCACTAGACGCTATTTTTTCTCTGACATAGGTCTGATAAAAAACTAACCCATCAGGTTTTAAACCTTCCATTATCGCATTACACAGAGAACGGTCAAGAAAACGACTCAAAACAATCACATCAAAGGTATTTTCAGGTACTGCGCCAGGTTCAATAAAAACCTGTTTAATAGCCACTTCAAGACCCTTTTTAGCGGCATTGCACGCTAATTTATTCAGTGCAACTAAAGAAATATCCCAGGCATGGACAGACAGTCCTTGCTCTGCCAGAAACAGTGCATTTGCCCCAAG
>CAYMPX010000105.1:0-4860 GCA_964392135.1 uncultured Methylomarinum sp. | reverse complement strand
CCACTTGGCTTTAATTGCAGAAATATTCGCGTTATTTTTATTCATTATTTAACATCTTACTTTTTTTCACCATGAAAAATAAATGACATTTCCTGAAATCAGCACCTTAGAGCCATACAAGCAACAGTAACTCAATATTTAAATTCAGGTTTCACAAAACCCACCTTACTTCAGAGCATAAAAACAATAATTATCAATAAATAAGAAACAATGTATTTAATAATCAATATATTGTAAACAATTTTTTTAGCTGTATAGTAAGCAACAACTTATTTAAGATCTAAGCATCTTAACTCAGCGATTTACTACCTCCTTGGTGTTGTAATACCAGGCAGAACCTCCTCATTTTTCTGCTTGAAGTTTATGACCTCTCTTTGCTTACCTGCACTGAGAGGTTTTTTTTTGCGCAAAAGAAAACCAGTGCAGTATCAAGAGACTTCTGCAGTATTTTCTTTGGTCTTCCATAACAAATCGCTCACGGCACATTGCGGCACAAACCCTGAAACAGATGCCTTTAAAATATCTCTCATACTTTCAAATTCATCATTTGCTATTGCTACGCTTAACTGTTGCAATCTTTTATCTAGCTCATCCCAAGCAATAACCTCTTCTTCAGCACGCATTATTCTACAATGCACGGTATCGGAGACATTGTCACCAATCAACAATTCTTCATAAAGCTTTTCACCCGGTCTTAAGCCTGTAAAACTAATTTCCACTTCACCTTCAGGATGGTTTTCATCTTTTACTTCCAAACCACTTAAGTGAATCATCCGCTTAGCCAAATCTACAATCCGAATAGGTTCTCCCATATCTAAAACAAAGACATCACCACCTTGCCCCATTGCTCCCGCCTGAATAACTAACTGCGCAGCTTCAGGTATGGTCATAAAATAACGAATGATACGAGCGTCCGTCACCGTCACAGGACCACCGTGAGCAATTTGCTCTCTAAATAAAGGAATAACCGAACCCGAAGAATCCAGCACATTACCAAAACGCACCATAGTAAAACGTGTAGAATGGTCGCCTTTTAAACTCAAGCCCTGCAACAGCAATTCAGCAAAACGCTTGGTCGCCCCCATGGTATTGGTTGGACGCACTGCTTTATCAGTCGATATAAGCACAAAAGTTTCTACATCTGCAGTAATAGCCGCCTTAGCAACACTCAATGTGCCAAAAACATTATTTTTAATGGCCTCACCTGGGTTATGCTCAACCATCGGTACATGTTTGTAAGCAGCAGCATGATAAATCGTTTGTACATTAAACGCTTTACACACTTTATTAACACGCGTTTCATCCGCAACATTGCCTAATATTGCAACGATCTCAAACGCCCCCGCATAATCCAGTTTAGTGACCGTGTGACTCAACTCCTTATCAATTGAATAAAGAGCAAATTCATTTAATTCAAAAAGAATAAGTTTAGCAGGTTGTAAATTAATAATCTGTCGACAAAGCTCAGAACCAATAGAACCACCCGCCCCTGTGACCAAAATGGCTTTTCCTGCAATATTGGCATGAAATAACGCCTGATCGGCAACAACAGCATCACGACCCAATAAATCAGCAATATCAACTTCCTGCAACTCATCAAACTTAACTTTACCTTGTGCTATATCACTCATACCAGGCATTGATCTAACATGTACCGGATAAGGCTCTAATAACCGGATAATTTCACTTCTACGGGCTCGGGTAACTGAAGGAATAGCCAATAAAATATCCGTCACTGCATGGCGCTCAATCAAATAACTTAATGAGGTCATCGGATAAATCCTTAGCCCATTCACTTTTTGTTTATGTAGCAATTTATCATCATCTATAAAAGCGACAGGTTTAAACTCATGTCCATACTCTAACGCTGAAGCCAATTGAATCCCCGCACTCCCGGCACCATAAATAATGACTTTTGTATCGCCACATTCTGTCGTTACCATTGCTCTTTGTCTAGAGTAAGCATCCGTTAACCACCAGCGCGCAATTAACCGGCTTCCGCCCACAAAAAGCAAAAGAACCAACCAGTTTAAAAGAGGGACAGTCCTGGGCACAAGACCTAACTTCAGACCCAATAAAAAAATAACAACGGTAAAAACCAGCGCATAAAATGTTACCGCCTGGAATATAGCCCATAACGCCCGCCCTCCGATATAACGAATAATGGCGCGATACAATCCCAGCTTAATAAATATTGGAATTGCAATAATTGGACTCATAGCAAATAAAATCCATACATCTGCCATTGGTACATACCACAATCCCAATCTTAAGGAAAATGCCATCCACAAGGCAGATATTATAAGAACACTATCCATACTCATGAGAAGACTTACTTTGGTATTCCGAGATAAACTTAGAAACCAATAAGATAAGTTTATTCTTTTAAGCATTCTCAATATCTCTTCCTATGGACTGTTTAATTAGCCAATGTTTTTCCGTATTAAATTTCAATGCGACACACCATCAAGCTTTACCACCTTAATAAAGGTAAGCCATAAAATATAAATATCAAACATCAATGCGTTTTGGCGAACATACTCTGCATCCAGCTCAACCTTATCAGGAATCGGTAGTTCATCCCGACCATTCACCTGCGCCCAACCCGTTAAACCCGGTAACACTTTATCAACCCCTTTTTCAGTACGTAAGGCAATCAAATCATCCTGATTAAACAAAGCAGGTCTGGGTCCAACAAAACTCATATCACCTTTTAAGATACTCCATAATTGTGGAAGCTCATCCAAGCTGGATTTGCGTAAAAAATTACCTATAGGCGTTAAAACACTTTCAGGGTCAAGCAATAAATGGGTAGCTACTGCGGGCGTACCAACCTTCATACTCCGAAATTTAGGCATACTAAAAATAACATTACGCTTGCCCACTCGATCAGACCAGTACAGTATCGCACCTTTAGATGTCAATTTTACCAGTACTGCAAGCAAACAAATGGGTAGCAAGAGTATCAAACTGACCATGATGGCGAGAAAAAAATCAAATAGCCTTTTCATTTAAATACCCATCCGCTGTTTTTTTCAATTGCTCCTGCATTGTAATAACAGGCTTCCAGCCTAATAAATCCCTTGCTTTCGAACTATCTACCTGTAATGAGCCAAATAAACGGTTTGCCACATCGTTCCTGCCGGTCAAAGTTGCTACAAACCTCATACAACTCACTGGCACAGGGAGTAACAAGGCTTTTTTAGCAAAAGCGGCAGCTACTTTTTGTAACAACTCCGTGGTTGACACATCCTCACCATCCGAAATCAAAAATATTTCATTGGCAGCTTTAGGGTGCTCAATACAATGAATAATAAAACTCACCAGATTGTCTAACGCAACGAATGAACGTTGATTGTTCACAGCACCTAATGGAAGTGGCACCCCCTTATTAATCCACTTCATCATCGATGCAAAGTTAGCTTTCACCCCTGGACCATAAACTAAAGCGGGACGAATAATCACCACTTCCATGCCTGTTTCTTCAGCTAATTTTAATAAGCCCTGCTCTGCTTCTTGTTTAGATAAGCTATAAGGGTCTGTCGCTATAAATCCATCCGCCTCGGTAAAACAACTAACGTGCGCTCCCTCAGGGAGAGTGCCGGGGAGAGAAACAGAGCATGTCTCTTCACCATTTACTTTGATAGAACTAATAAAAATAAATCGCTGCACACCTTCCTCCGCTGCCTGGCGAGCTAGAGCTAAGGTACCCGCTGTATTTACCTTGCGAAATTCAGCCAACGGATCAGCGACTGAATCATTCATAATATGAACACGTGCTGCAGTATGAATGACTACGTTTACACTAGAAACAGCGTGTTTCCAGTGCGTTGTAGCTGCTAGCTCACCCACTACTATTGATTCACAATCAACGGGTGGTTTTGATAATTCATCTCGCATTGCCAGTATAAGCTGATACTTTGAATTATTAACTAAATAATTAGAAAGTGCTGATCCTAAAAAACCTGTCGATCCCGTCAATAATAGTTTTACCTCGCGTTGTTTTATTTTCACCTGCTTTTCCCAATGCTACTTTCTTTTGTTTAGCCAAATACCGAACAGTACAATAAATAGCGTAATCTGTATCACAAAAACGCTATACTTTAAAAGTACTGAACTTTAGCACGGCGATACGCAAACATCAAAGCATCGCCGAGCAGCTAAACCATTCCCCCTTTATTTATATTCAGCGCTCAGCGCTAAACCTTTTAACTCTCGTCTTGAAAAGTCAGTTTATAGCGCCTGATAAAAACCGGTATCTCACTTAAAAAACATGAAAATATCTTTAATCGTAGCCATGGCAACTAACCATGCCATTGGACTAAACAACCAAATGCCCTGGCATTTATCTGCCGATCTTAAAAAGTTTAAACAGATCACTATGGGTTCACCCATTTTAATGGGTAGAAAAACCTTTGAATCTATTGGTAGACCTCTGCCTGGGCGTACAAATATAATTATTAGCCATAATACATCCTATCAACAACCAGGATGTTTGGTGTTTAATTCTATTAATCAGGCATTAGTGGCTTGTCATAATAATGATGAGGTTTTTATTATTGGCGGGGCGACCTTTTATCAGTCTATGTTACCTATGGCTGACAGGCTTTATCTGACCGAAATCAAGCAAGATTTTGATGCGGATACTTTTTTTCCTGCTATCAATAAAACTGAATGGGAAGAAGTCGCCAGAGAGGATATTAATGATGACCCCTCTGTTGATTTTAGCTATAGTTTTTTAACACTGGAACGGAATAAGATTAAAAGAGCGGAGAATTGCTAAGTCATCTATAGGATATGCCAACGATAAGGAACGAGAATTTAATAATATACGAAATTTTGACACAGGATTTTGGTTTC
>CAYMPX010000104.1:0-9255 GCA_964392135.1 uncultured Methylomarinum sp. | reverse complement strand
CCCTTAATCAATAACGGTCGTTCAAGGGTTATTGCAGCATTAACTGCCAACTGTAGATCATCACTAGCGATATAATTTTCACTGCCTTTAAATGACATTAAATACCTCTTTTAAATATGTATAATGAATTAGGAGAATAATAGTTGTTACAATGCGATTCAAAACAAAGCTTAAATCTAGTTAGTCTCCTATTCTAACTAAATAATTTGATTTACTGAACACCCAGCGCCTTATAAACGGCATCCACAGGATCACTATAAAAGCTCACTTGGAACTTAGTGAACGTTTCTGCTGGAACAGTTGGAATATCGGTTGCTGAAGCCATTGGTATTAATACCTTAGTAGCTCCTGCTTCTAATGCAACTTGCATACTTGATGCTAAGTCTTGTACAGGGTTTACTACACCACCAAGTGTCATGCTACCAAGAACAACCATTTGCTCTTGCACTGGTTTACCCATCAATATCGAACAACAAGATACAAGTGACGATAAACTTGCTGAATGACTGTTACCTGAACTTTGAAGGTCAACAAAATGCAGATGAAACTCATGCTCAGAAAAGCGCGAACTTGCTGCTATTCTATTTAAGTTACCTTTAAAATACTCAAAGCCAACACGCACTTGCTCTTTGGCTGAAGTATCTGAACCAAAACCTGAGGTTGAATGCTTACCGTTTCCTGGGGTCATTTGGCTTTCTAGTCGATAGACACCTAACTTACCTGTAGTTCCATTACTAACAAAATGAACAACACCTGCTTTAGCAATCCCCGCCGGGATTAGGTTTGAGCCACCTTGTTCCGGTACATTAACGAAAAATTCTTCAAAAGTTTCATTATCGATGTAGCTAAAGTTAACATCAAAGAACTCCATCCCACCAATCTTCTTAAGCTGCTCCTTAACACGTCTACGTACTTCAAGTGCGTAAATCAAACATATTCGTACTTCATCTTTGGTGTAATCACCGTGTGGTACTAATAGCTTAAGTAAGCCAGAAGTGGTTCTTCTTACGCCAATAACATCACGTTGATTTAAATTGTTGCCAAGCTTAAAGAACTTATCAATTGAGTCTGAGAATGTTGCTTTACGCATTTCACGCATGTACTCAGCCAAGTAATCAGTGATCAAACCAAAGCGGTCTGTGAAAAACTCAGGACGCATTTTTGGTATTTCCCAACCTGGAATATAGCCATGAAAACGATCAAAGAAGGCACAATCAATCATATCGTCAGGGAATGGGGCTAATAGATGGCTAGTTTTCACTAACGTTTCAATGCTGTGGTCAATGTTACCTACAAAGACCATAGAGGCTTTAGCCTCAATTGAATCACGACCACGAGAGAATGAGCCAGAGGCCATATAATCTTTCATGATTTGTATGCCGTCTTTGTCCTTAAAGCGAATACCTGCGACTTCATCAAAAGCAACAACATCCCACATGCCAACCAACCCAATTTGACGTGATGACATATTATAAAACAAGTTAGCGACCGTTGTTTGTCCACCTGAAACAAGTAATGAATTAGGTGAGCATTCTTTATACACATGCGATTTACCTGTACCTCTAGGGCCAAGCTCACATAAATTATAATTATTTTCTACAAAAGGAATTAGGCGAGCAATTAAATGCCACTTAGCTCGTTGATCAAAGTTTGTCGGCTCCATGCCAATTGATCTTAGTAATAGATCCATCCACTGATCCATCGTGAACTTTCTTCTCGCATCAAAAACTTCATCCATATTCATTGATGGCATTTGAATAGGCTTTAAGTTAAATACTGAAAATGGAGAGATCTTTTGACCTTCTTCATAAAAATAACTCAAGGTGATAATGCACCAGATACCGCCGGTTAACAGTTTTTCATTTTCTTTTACTATGCCATTGGGTACTACAGCATCTTTAATGCCTAAGTTTGAAAGACTGGCTTCATAAATATCTTTCTTTTGATTAAGTCGAACAGAGACCTTATCAATTATTTTATAAGTACCTTTTTCACGAATAAGTGATTTGGCTTTTTCCGCTTCATCAGGCCGAACATAGTTATCAGCTAAAATCTTTTTAACTTTTTTCATACCTTCAACAATTTGTTCATCTTCCGCAGACGAACAATACATGCCAAGCAAATACTCAAGCACGTAAACAGGCACATTGGCACCCTCTTTTAACTGTTTGGTAAGATCTTTTCTAACAATTCTGCCTTTAAATTCAGATATCATTAGGTCATCTAAATCTAAGCCTCTTAGTTCAGTTTTTTCTTCTTTGTGTGAAGATGCTTCTGACTCAATATGTTCGCTGTTCACAGTCACTTTCCTTTAAAAAAAATCGTCTTCAAATGCTAAATCTATGATCACCGTATGACTGGTAATATTCAGGCTTTCAGTATCTTTCATCACTAATTTATAACTACTCGAGCGGTTAAAACCACTCCCCTCTAATTTAATTTGTACATTACTCTTTCGGTCATCCATATTGTTTGATTCTGAATCAAACAATACCTTTTCAATACCGCTAATAGTTTTGCCTTCAGGCGTTTCAATCCAAATATTCAACTCTCTAGGTTTGAACTTTTCACCAATAGCATCTGTTTGTAAAAATTGAATACGGTCAATATTAGAAACTATTTTGATAGGGCTATTTAGCGGGACTACGCCTACTTTTTGTTTGGCATGCTTAGCTTTTGCTTTATCATCGTGGAGTTCGCGAACTTGTAGAATAGGAACACAAATCTCTTGAGGCATAATGCCGCCATGTATAAATTTTGCACCGCCGTTAAAGTTAAAACGATTACTACCTCTTGGCACCATAAACTCAGCGTCATCACTATTATCTACATCTAGCCCCGCAGTATCGGCTATTTTACCTGTCCAATAATAATCATCTGAAGGTAGGTTAGCACCAATAACATAACGTTTTTTCGACTCCACAGCTCCTGTGGGCTGAGTCTTTAATGCTGTTTTATCAGAATCGGTGACATCGGTCATTTTAAAGATAAAACCATGATCAGCCGTAACTAACACACGACTACCATTTAAACGATTAATAATACGAGCAACAAGTTGCTTAATTTCATCAACGGCATTTCGCACGGCTTCAAACGTTTGATTCTCTGTCACCGCTTTGTCGCCTATAGCATCAATTTCATCGTGATAAATATAAACAACCTCGGCCTTTTTAACTTTTTCTCGACCTTCTTTATTTGTCCAATTAAGCACTTCGTCTGCTTTAAAAGCGAGTCCTCGATGATTAGTCAAAATTTTATGGCGATTTTCCATACCATGTACCGATATTCCATCGGCCTTATATTCAACTTTATTTTTTAAGTGAGCCGTCAAAGATTTATGAGGTAATAAGCTACCCATACCCAACTGAGTATATGAAGGCACAACACCTAATTGAGAACTAACTTCAGATTTAAATCGCTTCTCATCATTAATTTGTTGATGGATTTCATGCGCAACTTCATAGCGCATAGCATCAGAAATAATAACAAATACCCGCTTAACCTGAGTGCTATTTAAAATACCTTTAACTTCTTTATTAAAAAAGTTTTGTTGATTATTTATCCCCTGAATTGTCCAATGACTCGTTAGGTTATCTTTATCAACTAAATTCCCCCAAGCAATAGCTAAATCATGTAAATACCAATCAACATAAAGAGATTCAATATCATCAACTAGGCCAGTGCCTTTAAGAATATCTTTACCTGACTTACTTAACGCAATCGAGTGCTCACTAAAGATCCGGTAGCTACTGTCAAATTGATAAATGTCGGTTTCATAGGCTTTATACAGCTCTCGTGCAGAGCTAAAATTAAAGCCATCAACATATTTATCTTTAAGCTGAAAAAACTGCTTAGCGGCACGTAATGCTTTATAAATAGATTGGTAACTCTCATCCTCATAGCTCCAATGGCTGCGTAAACGTGAAGATACCCAACTAGCAATATTAACGTGTGAAAACGCCGGTAAATCTTTAGCTAACATCATAATGAATTGTTGCTCAATCAACTCAAAGGTTTCAACCGATATAAGGTTTTCAGGGGAGGTAAACTCACTTAACTTTTCTTTTATCTCTAATTCATCAGCGACAAGTGCAGATAAATGATTGTAAGAGCCCGATAATGTTCTGTTTTCACGCCAACTTTTAACAAAGTTAATAACAGCAGAGCGTTTTGAAGTAGCACGGGTAAACAGAGCCTCTATTTCTTTTGGTAAAGAAGCTTGTTGTTCAACGGTGATTGATGTGGGTAACAAATGAGCTGACAAGTTTTTAATTGCCTGAGAGTTAGCAACATCAACATTAGAAGATGCCAAACCATGCGCAAAATCGGTTACTAACAACTTAACAATGAAGTCTTTTAGGCTTGGTTTTCTTTCTTTATCATGGTACAGGCCACAACAAATATAACCAAAGTCCTGTAAAACAAAACGCCAAAAGCTCATTTCAAGTTTATATTTTCTAAGCTCTGTAATAAGCTCATGTGACTTTTCTTCAGATTCAAAATAGGTATTAATTAATAAACTGATGATAGTTGCAAAATTAGCGGTATCAGCTTTAACCACTGTTGCAATCATTGCTAACTCAAATAAGTCCTTGTCAGCATTTGCAGACAATAACTTTTGTAAACGAGCATATCGCTGTTTGTTCTCAAAAAAGCTTTTATAGCTACTTACAAGCTGACGATGCTCCATGCGCATACCAAGCTCATTTAATCGCATTGAACTTGAGTCAGCATAAAACTGCTCGGCATATAAACGCATGTCGAAGAGCCAATCCCTGCTTGGCTGATTAATCTCTTTATTGCTATAAAGTAAAAAATGCTTAGTTTTATCAACTAATTCAACCCTATGCTTAACCTCAAAATGTGATGCGTTGTCTAGCTCAATGACTTCTATTCCATCATCAAGTAAAGAATCACTTAATTCACCAATCTGCTCTTGAAAGTCCACGTCTTCATCTTGCCAAAAGACAATTCTACATTTTTCAAATTTGGCTAGGATGCCTTGTTTTATTTGTTCTAAATTCATTAATTAAATCTCTAGAAGTTAAATCAAAATAACTGTGATTTTCAGAATTTATACGATAATCTTAAAATGTCCCTCGTTCTAGGACGAGGGACAACAAGGTTAATTCCTTATCGTTTTATCAAGTGATAATTTTATATTTAACGATAAAGCGTAGTTTTTAGATAATCATCGGTAAGTTCAAACGTAGGTTCAATATTTGAATGTTGTTTCATTAAAGGAATTATTTTTGTTCTCACTCCCATACCTCTAGCATCTACATAACCGTAATCACGCATAACCTCTACTATAATGGTATTGCGAGGAGATCGTTGACCTGCAATCATTTTTTCAATGGTCATTGAGTTTTGCATTGTTCCAGGGCTAATAATTTCTATTCTATTGCTATAAACAACGACTTCAATATCAACACTACGAGTCCAATCTCGATGGATAAGAGCATTAATTATCACTTCACGTATTGCTTCTTTAGGGTAGTGCCAATTACGATCCCTTCTAAAACCGTCATCTATTTCATCAGACTCATCGCTAATAAATGGAAGTGTTTTGTTAATAAATCGTTCAATAACACCATAGTTAACTTCAAAAAGTTTACGTTCGGCATGATCAACAGTCCAAAGCCCCAGTAAAGGAGAATCAATCACCTCATCGAGTAAAGCATGGTATTCTTTAGCCTCCCCCTCAAAAACTAAAACCCTTATGCCTGATTGTTTTAAATAACGTCTAGGAGAAGTACCAAACAATAATAATCCAGCAATCGTACAAACAATTTTATCACCAATACCTTGGGTTAAATAACTTAAACCAAGTAATCTATTCATCCATTGCGGTTCTGTTTGGGGCATATCGGGTTCAGCTAAAATATTGGCAAAATAATCATTCAACCTATCGTGGCTTAGTGACTGAAATGAAGTTCCAGCAACAGGTAATACCTCAGCATGCAACATTCCACCGCTTTCATAAAGTCGGGCTTGCTCTTCTCTACTTGCTAAACGAGAAGTGCTTCCCAAACGTACATAAACATCTTCACGTTGATTATGCCTAACAACATAAGGTTTACTACTCCCTTGAGTTAATGAAATAACAGCAACACGCTTATTTTCAAATTTATCATCAAATTGAATTTCTTCATAAAAGGGCAGTATCATCGGATGCACTTTCGCCGAAAAAACAGCATTCATGATCCATTCTTCTAGATTGTCTCGTACAATGCCACTGATTGTTCCGTCGTCTTCAACACCTAATAAAATTAAACCACCACGTAAATTAGCCAAAGCAACAATTTCTTTAGCCAATTGCTCTGGTCTCAAGTCATCGCGTTTAAATTCCACACCAGAATTTTCACCATTAGCAATTATTTCTAATAACTCTGCCTTTAACATATATCACTTCACCTATTAATTACTTGGAGAGAGGTACTTTTATAAGGATTTCTTATCAAAGCCATATTTTTTTCTTCTTTGATCAAAAGCGACTTCACCACCTTCAAGAATATCTGCTGCGAGTCTTTGCACTTCAGGCACATCAATAGCACCTTGTTGCGAGCTAGAAATTTCACCTTTGCCATCATTAACTCTAATAACACCAATCCATTCAGCATCACCAAATACGGGAATATTGGCATTATGGGTAGCAAAAATAAACTGCCGTGCTGTTTTAGATTTTCTTAATTGCGTTACGATTCTATCGGCAATAAAAGCATTATCAAGGTTATCTTCAGGTTGATCGAGAATTAACGGATCTTGATTATCTAATAATAACAAATGCAGAATAGCCGTACACTGCTGCCCTGTTGATAGACTGTCTACCTCTTTGTAATTAGGTTCACCCGTATGGTTTATATTAAGTTCAATAACCATTTCATCGTTAACCATAACTTCTTCCAATAACAACAATTGTTGTTCAGTCATTTTAACTAAAGCATTGGCTATTGTTGGGGTAATACTCCAGTTAGCACCGAGTAAAGCATCATGCCCATTCCTAATAGTTTGAGCTAAACTAACAACCGTAAAATCATGCGTTGATACCCAAGATAAACGACCCACTCCGATATTCTCTAAATGACATTGTAATAAAAAATCAATAATATCTTGCCTGTTCGATTCAGATCGTAACGACAACTTCACATTATTTTGTAATTTTTTATTTAGCTTCTTAATGCCTTTTTTAGTTTTACTAGATCTTAATGTTATTTCTTCATTAAGTTCACCATGCAATGATATTCTATTCTGGTAAAGTTCAGTAATTACCCGCTGCCTACTTGCTAACTGTTGTTGTTTAGGTTTAATACGTTCTATTTTTGTAAGAATATCTTTATATTCAATACCTAACTCTTTACCTGACTTACCTTTGTTAGCAGGGATTTTTTTAAACGCGGTTTCTAACTCATCTTCTTGTTGTTTTATTTTAGCTTCTAAGCTTCTTTTTATCGGCTGATAACTGTTGGCCGTTTTAGTGATAGCTTCAGTTATTTGTTGACTGGTTTTTTCACCAGTTTTTTTTAACGCTTCTAATATTGAACGTAATTTTTTTAATTCATCTGCATGAGGTAAATTAGCAATAACTGATTCATTTAAAAAAGTAGCATCAGGTAAATTATCGATAATAATCTCACTCAAAGTAGAAAATTGTTGTATTTCTTGATCTACCGTTTGTATAAGTAGTTTTTCACGCGCTAATGTGGGAATTACTTTCAATTTCTCTTCTAAACCTAGATCGGCAAACTGTTTAGCCCTTTCTAGTAAATGCGGTAATTGCTCTACTTCCACTTCTATCATGCTTTTTTTAGTTAATTGCTCAACTATCTTTTCTCTATTAGATTGAATTTTTACCTTTAAGCTATCAATAGATTCACTGGGATTATCATCTGAAACAACACGCTTTATCAGCAATGTTCGCTGTGCTTCATCACGTACCATTTCATAAATTTCATTTTGCCCGTACAACTCTAAATTAGGCAGTAAATCAGCAGGATGAAATTGAGTAGCCAAACCTGATTCATCGGTAACTATAGGTTGCTCACCATATTTGCGAGATATAGTAAAACGTCGTCCATTCATGGTATAGCTACGCACGGTAAGCTTTATTAACCCCTTATCTTTACCAAGATTTTCAGCGATGATTTTTTTATGTTGAGCATCTGCTGAGCCTCCTTTAAAGGGTTGTTTATCTAATGCATACCGAATGCACTCTAACAAGGTTGATTTACCCGTTCCTCTACCGCCAATAATAGCGTTAAGGTGCTCCGAAATTTCAATATCAACACCATCTAAGTAGCCATCAATAAATTGAATTCTTTCAATAGCTGAAGCATGATTTTCAGGCATATCTGAATGTAGGCGAATACGAGAAGAAGGATCAAGAAATGCCTGTTTAAATGAGGCAAAGTTAGGCGTAGTCATTTTAATGAAACAAGTTGACCTTGGTTCTCTTAACTGTTCAGGCTCTGCTACATCAGCAGCATTAATTACAGCCATAGGTAATTTACGTTGATAATCGGTGAGTTTATTTAAAATAGCCTTACGGTAAAAATCGTCGGCAACTCCCTTAAGATCTTCAATCGATGAGGAGATCTGTGCCGCTACTAATCCTTGATGCAGCCAAACATGATTCATTCTTCTTTTTAATAAACCATCATCGTTAATACAATGAGCAGCATAAATAAAACCTCCTTGTTCGTTCACTTTATCTATCAGTGCAATCGCACTTAAACGAGAAGGTTGAATGCCATCAGTAGGATCAAGTAAATCTAATTGTCCAAGGATGCGCTCTAATTCTTGGGCTGTTTTGTTTTCATCATACAGGCAAACAAAATGAATTTTTTCACTTGATGCAATTTCAAAACCAGGAAAAACAATTATATTGTGAGGACTTAACACCAACTTTAACGATTCAATAGCATCTACTTTGCCATGATCAGCACAACCGATCACTTTAATCTTTTCTTCAAGACAAGTTGTTAAAATTGCCTGATTATACTCATCTTCTGACATTACTTGTGCTTGACCACGATATTGAATATAGCTAGCAGGGTTTACTTGTAGCGCACATTTCCAATATTGAGCTTTTGTATAGGTTGTACTGTTAGTCATTATTATTCTCTCTAGCAAAGTGCTCGTGATTTTATACAAATTATATCATTTTAAAGTTTCTATAAAGCGTTACCAATCTTGAATCTACCAAATGTTTTAATTGCTTGTTTAAAATAAAGTGAATCATAAATTAATTACTCA
>CAYMPX010000103.1:1513-9285 GCA_964392135.1 uncultured Methylomarinum sp. | reverse complement strand
AAGTCGATATCATCACCACGGGCATGGGTCTTAAACGCATTAAATTACGTAAAAAAGTAAGCCCGTCCATCCTCGGCATTTCAATATCCAGAGTTAACACATCGGGGTTCAATCGTTTTATTTTTTCTCTGGCAACAATAGGATCAACTGCAGACCCCACAACCTCAATATCATCAGATGAATTAAAAATTTGCGTTAACATCTGCCTGATCAAGGCTGAATCATCAATAATTAATAATCGTATTTTCTTTGTCATTCCATTCTCTAGAATAATTCAATATCACTTTCTACCGGCGCATCTTTAATTGATGTACGGTATTGTTTTTCACGTGAAGCTATCGTCTCATTATGTAAGTCCTTAATTTTTTTCATGCGTACTTTTCCTGTTTTAGGAAAAAATATCACTTTTCGAGGATAAATATCGCCAAGATCTTGAGACGCAAGTCGTAAAGCTTCCGTATCAATATATTCAAGTACAAAATTAATATTACGTAAACCAACATCGCCTAAAGTTGGAATGATTTTTCCACCGCCAAATAGTTTCACTTCCAAATTTTTACGTTTCCCCCCATTGGCCAAAATCTGGTTAATCAAATGTTCCATGGCATAGTTACCATAGCGAGTCGCGTTACCAACAACAGATTCAACGCCTTCATTTAACTTATACTTATTGGTTTCTGGTAGCATAAAATGGTTCATCCCCCCCACCCCCGTTACAGTATCTCGAATACATGCCGAGATACAAGATCCTAATACAGTGGTAAGCAGTTCATCTTCAACCGTAACATAATACTCACCCGGAAGAATTTTAGCTGCAACCACATTATGCTGTTTATCCCAATATCGGTTAATAGCCTCAAAACCTGAAAGGGAAGGGCTCGCAATGATGGTATTTTCACTCATTTTATCTTTTTATAAATGGTATTTCCGATTAAATTAAAATCAGTATCAAGCTGATGTAATGATTCTGAATGCCCAATAAACAAATGAGACCCCGCAACTAACAGTTTCCCATATCTCTGAGCCAAATATTCTTTGGTTTCCCTATCAAAATAAATCAATACATTCCGACAAAAAATAAAATCAAAATTACTTTTCATAGGCCATTCTTGCATTAAATTTAATTGCTTAAATCGAATAAGTACCTGACACGCTTTGCTGATTTTAACTTTATTAGAATTAACACCAATTCCTCTTTTAAACCATTTCTTTAGTGTACTTGCAGATAAACCATCCACTTTATCACGGGTATAAATGCCAGCCGAGGCAGTTTGTAATACATTGGTATCCAAATCTGTCGCCAATATTTTTATATCCCAATCACCTGGAACATTTTCCAGCAAGGTCATTGCCAAGGAATAAGGTTCCTCACCCGTGGAACAGCCTGCTGACCAGACTGTTATTTTTTTTGTATTGCTGTTTCGCTTTAAAACTTCAGGAAGAACGGTGTGTTTAAGGTACTCAAAATGATGTTTTTCCCGAAAAAACGAGGTCAAATTAGTGGTTACTGCATTAATAAATGCGGTAAATTCCAACTCTGAGTGATTAGTCAAATAGTGACAATATTCTTTAAAGTTTGACAGTCCATGCAATCGCACCCTTTTTGAGAGTCTTGAATAGAACATATCAAACTTATCATCAGGCACTAAAATCCCCGAATGCGCGTTAGATATTTTTCTTAATACATCAAAATCTTCGCGAGTATATTCAAATTCACGTTGGTTTTTTGACACAAGTATCCTCTTTGGAAAATAGGGAATTAAATACATTGAATGCGCAAAGCCATAACCTGCCCATCGCGCAAAACTACAGTAGAGTCGAGAAATAATGAGCGATCAAAAGAACCCTGAAGCAGCCTGATCTACCCCCAGCATTTCTGACAGACCTAACAATTCGGCTGATTCAATAAACTTATCCGAAGGAAAATCAATAACAACCTCTTTATCTAATTGACAGGCTGTCTGTTTTAATACAATTAATAACTGTAAGGTACTGGTATCAATTGAAGTAACTGCTGATGCATCAATCTCAATCATATTCTCATATTTTATCAATTTTAAAAGCTGTTCATATAACGCACTAACGCCTTGAATATTAAGCGTTGCATCCAGAACGACCTTTATGTCATCAATAACCTCACTATTTTCGTTAGCAACAGCGTTGGCTGCTGTTATTTCGACACGGCTTTGTCCGGCGTTATTATCAGCTATAACAACGGTATCTTCAAATTCCTGTTTATTTTTAACATTAACCCCCCCCATAACTTCGTCTATATCTTTAGGCTTATCATCTTCAAGGGATGGCTCTTCATTCATCCATGCCAATGGATCAAAACCAATTAAACTTTTATCTTCTTTTTCTGCCATCACATTACCTTGCCTTCTAAAAAGTCTTTCGCCAGATGTCTAAAATCTCTTGCTGACCGGCTTCCCGGGCGATACTCCAGAATCGTTTTACCAAAACTCGGGCATTCTGCTAATAATGCCGTTTCTCTAATAACCGTGCTTAGAACCTGATTTGGAAAGTGCTGCAACATAATCTTTAAAACATCTTTTGATATTCTTCGGGTCGAAGCGTATCGAGACATGACTAAAAATAATTTATAGTTTCTTTGTAGCACTTTTTCAAAGCGCTTAATCGTTCCCATCATGTGAGATAAACCTTGCAAAGCCAGAAAATCACTGGTCATCGGCACTAAAATTTCATCAGCAGCAAACAATGCATTGGCAACTAACACGCCGGATGAGGGAGGGCAATCAATAAATACAAAATCTTGATCTTGCAAACTTTCATGCAATGCTTTCCTTAGTAAATCACCTCGTTTAACTCCCCCCTCAGAGAGCTGTTCAATTTCTTGCAGCCTCGGTCCTGCCACAATCAATTGCAAGTTTTCTCGAATAGAGACTAAATTTTCAGAAATATCAGTGGTTCCTAGCATCACTTCGTCTATCCCTGGAATGTTCGGGTTAACTGCCCCAAAAGAAACGGCCAGATGGCCTTGTGGATCGAGGTCTATAACAGTGACTTTTTTACCTGATTTTGCAAGTGCATGCGTCAGATTAGCCGATGTTGTTGTTTTGCCTACCCCCCCCTTCTGATTAATAATTGCTACCACTCTTTCAGCCATTACAGGTTTACAATCTCTTCAAATTGTTCTGAATCCAATAATTTATCAACATTCAAAATCATCATCATCTGTTTTTTCCCTACATACATACCACGCATATAACGTGTATCAATTTTTGAACCTAATTTTGGACTTTCTTTAATATCTGAAATATTAATATCTAACACATCAGAAACAGCATCCGCAACAATCCCCATCACATTAGACCCTAAACTATTTTCAACACAAAGTACGATAACGACTGTTACTGGTGAGTATTCTGTTTTTTCCATACCAAATCGTTCACGTAAATCGATAATAGGAACAATTTCACCTCGTAAATTTAAGGCTCCTTTGATAAAGCCAGGGGTATTAGGAATATCCCTGACAGCCTCCCACCCCCTAATCTCCTGAACTTTAAGAATATCCACGCCATAAGATTCTCCGGCAAGTTCAAAAGTCAAGAATTGCTCTATCTGTGTATCACTAGCCATATTGATTTATCCCTGTCATCATATTCATTTGTATCATCAAACCTTAGAATTCTTCCCATTCATCATCAGATGAAGTCGTAAATTCATTTGCTACAGCTTGTTGTGCGGGTGCAGCGGCTCTTCTTGTTGATTGAGTTTGCGTTCCTGCAGTATTTGCTGCCTGCATTCTACGATCTGTCTGAGGTGCTACGGCAGCAGCACCCGCGCCAACTTTAAAAAATGAAAGTAACTGTGTCATATTATTTGATTGCTCACTCATTGACACACTTGCAGCCGATGCTTGTTCTGCCAATGCTGCATTCTGCTGGGTAATTTCATCCATTTGAGAGACCGCCTGGTTGACTTGTTCTATCCCTTGGGATTGTTCGGCGCTTGCTGCTGCAATCTCAGATACAATATCACCGACCTTTTTCACTCCTGAAACAATTTCTGTGAGTGCCCTGCCTGTTTCATTGACAAATTCGGTACCAGACCTTACTTTTTGCACACTGGTTTGAATCAACTCTTTACTTTCTTTCGCGGCTGTCGCACTTCGTTGGGCGAGATTTCTAACCTCTGTTGCAACAACCGAGAAGCCTCTGCCTTGTTCTCCGGCTCTAGCCGCTTCCACCGAGGCATTCAAGGCGAGCAAGTTAGTCTGGAAAGCAATTTCATCAATCACACCGATAATTTCTGCAATCTTATTACTACTTTCATTAATTTCCTGCATGGCAGAGACGGCTGAAGTTACAACATCACCGCCTTTTTCTGCCAACTGTCTTGCGGTGGTCGCGACCTGATTCGCTTGTTGCGCATTATCTGCATTATTTTTAACGGTACTGGTTAATTCCTCCATACTGGACGCTGTTTCTTCCAGGTTTGCAGCTTGTTGTTCCGCTCGTTGTGAAAGATTATTATTACCGCTGGCTATTTCTTGTGATGAATTATTAATAAATCCCGCTGATTCATTAACCTGTCCCACTATTTCAGCAATTTTATCAATTGAGGCATTAATACTGTTTTTACATTCCAGATAAGTGCCTTGGTAATCACTCGTAATTCGGTTGGTCAAGTCACCTGTTGCTACGCTTTGCATGGTACTGGATACATCTTCGAAAGCGCTATCAATCACATCAGTCAGTTCATTAATACCACCACTCAGTTTTTCAAAAAAACCTTCTTTATCAGCCATTTCAATGCGTTTATCTAACTGCCCCGCTTTAACGCTTTCCACAATCCCTTCAATTTCTCTTTCAATTTTGACTTCATGTGTTCTATCTAACCATTCAACAACAGTACCAATACGCTCTCCCTCATCATTAGTCACAGGGTTGGCAACAAAATCCATGTGTCGCCCACCAATTTCTAAAGAGGACTTTAAAGTGCTATTTAAACCGGCGACAAGACCGCGTTGATGGGCTGGGGTTTTATGGAACTGATCAATATTAGCGCCTAATAAAGCATCCGCGTTAAACCCGGGGATAGCTGTCCGTATATCTGCCTCAGCATTTTTAAACATCTCTGTTACTGTTGCATTGGTATAGATAATATCCAAATTATTATCCGCTACCATCACACAAGAACTTACATTATCCAACGCCTGTTTAATACGCGTGGCAGCTGACCCCACTTCCAGCGTTTCTGACAGATCACCGTTTAATTTGACCTGCATACCATATAATGCCCTGTAAAAATCACCAACCTGGTCATTTCTATTGAGTTCAATCGTGTTTCTATACTCCCCATCGGCCAATTGATAACAAGTGACGATGGCTTTTTCCAGCGCCCCTCTAAAATCTTGCACCATGCGATATCCCAGTATAGTGGCAAAAGCTGCCAATAAAGCAACCCCTGCTAACGCCGGGATATTGCCCGCCTGGAATAACTGCAGCATTAAGTAGCCTGCAGGTAACAAAAACCCTATCAATGCGATAAATGCTTTTACCCCAAGATTCATTTCTTTCAGATTCTTCAACCATAAAGCCAGACCTTTTGGGCGTATTTCTGTCTTATTGGCATTTAATTGCTGGTATAAGTCTTCCGCTGCATCAATTTGTTTGCGACTGGGGGCATAGCGGACTGACAGATACTCATGCACTCGACCATTTTTATAAACCGGGGTTACATTGGCTTCTACCCAGTAAAAATCCCCCGTTTTAGTCCTGTTCTTTACCGGAGCAGTCCATGGCATTCCTGCCTTACAGCACATCCATAAATCTTCAAAAGCAGCGGTCGGCATATCAGGGTGACGCACCACATTATGGTTTTTCCCCACCAGTTCATCTTTAGTAAATCCACTGATTTCTATAAAAGCTTCATTGGCATAGGTAATAACCCCTTTTAGATTCGTTCGAGTGACAAGAATTGTGCCCGGATTCATTAGCACTTCTTTATCAGTTACCGGCATATTAATTTTCATTGCTTGTCTCCTTACACATCAAGGTTATTTCATGTTTAATACTAGCTATCATTTTCATCTTCCAGGGCATCTAATTTGAGTAATTTATCCACATCCAGCAACATCACCATACGCTCGTTAACAGATGCTAATCCATTAATAAACTCTGTACTTACTTTCGCTCCGAAATCAGGTGCTCCTTGTATGGTTTTTTTATCGACATCAACCACATCAGAAACCGAATCAACCACCACACCCATCACTCTGGTTTGTCCTGTTTCATTCTGTGATTGTAAGACCACAACCACCGTTAATGGCGTATAAGCTAAATGCCCCAGACCAAAGCGTTCTCGCAAATCAATAATAGGTACAATAGCACCCCTTAAATTCACCACGCCTTTCTCATAGGCTGGGACATTAGGAATACGAGATACCGGTTCCCAACTACGAATTTCCTGAACTCGAAGAATATCGACCCCATACTCTTCATCCCCCAAAGTAAAACTTAAAAACTGCATCCTATTTTCCAGTTTTCTTTCTTCGACCGGTTCCGTTTCGTTATTTTCAGCTTCTTCTGCTATCATCTTATAGTTATATTTTATTGATTAGATATACGAACCAACCCTGGAATATCCAGAATCAATGCAACCGAACCATCCCCTAAAATGGTTGCACCAGAGACACCCTCTACTTTTCTATAATTCGCTTCCAATGATTTAATAACGACCTGTTGTTGACCTAATAGATCATCAATAAACAACCCGCAACGCATGCCCTGGCCATCCACAACAACAACCAAACCTTCGGTCAATTCGGTTGCCAACGCTGTTTTCACATCAAAAATTTCATGCATTCGGACAATAGGTAGATATTCATCTCGCAAACGGAAGGTTTCACCTTTCCCTGCGACCCGATTAATCATATCTTTCGTTATATTAACGGACTCAATAATCGCACCTAAAGGAATAATAAACCGTTCTTCACCGACCGCAATAGATTGCCCATCTAATATGGCTAAAGTAAGTGGAAGGTGAATTGCAATCGTTGTCCCTTGCCCTAATTCAGAGGTGATTTCAATATTACCGCCTAGTGATTGAATGTTTCGTCTTACCACATCCATACCGACACCACGACCCGAAATATCAGTTAACTGTTCAGCGGTCGAAAAGCCTGCCATAAAAATTAATTCATAGGTTTGTTTTTCTGTTAAAACAGTATCATCCTTAATCAATCCCTTTTCTACCGCTTTGGCTCGTAGCATATCCTTATTTAAGCCTTTACCATCATCTCTTACCTCAATAACGATATTTCCGCCACGATGATAGGCTTCGAGTGTAATGGTACCTGTTTCAGGTTTACCTGCCGCCAGCCTGTCGGCTGGCATTTCAATGCCATGATCAAGACTATTTCTGACTAAATGAACTAAAGGATCACTTAATAACTCGACAACTGTTTTATCAACCTCTGTATTCTCACCCACCAGAACCAGTTCTATTTTTTTATCTAACTTAGTACTTAAATCATGTACCAATCTTGGAAAACGACTAAAAACAAAACTAATCGGCAGCATACGAATATTCATTACACTTTCTTGTAATTCCCTGGTATGACGCTCTAATTGCGATAAACCATTTTTAAGTTGATCTAATTTGTTTAACTCAAAATATTCACCCACCAGACTTAACATGGATTGTGTGATAACTAACTCACCCACCATGTTAATTAAGGTATCAATTTTTCCTGTATCTACTCGAATGGAGCTAGATCCTTTAGCTACTGGCTTAGCCGCTGATTT
>CAYMPX010000103.1:0-1413 GCA_964392135.1 uncultured Methylomarinum sp. | reverse complement strand
TTGGCTGTTACCGGGACTACAGGCACAGGTGATTCTATGGGTGTTTTAGCCGCTTCAAGAGACGGAGTTGATACGTCGGGTGTGGATTGAGAAAGGTCACTGGTTTGTTTTGCATTGGCTGCTACAGCTGACAATTTCTGGATAGCCAGATCACACTCATCTTCAACCCAGTCAAAAATATCATCAATATCTGTATTTTGGATATCACCGATAACATCAATATCCCAGGACAAATAACATTCTTCAGGATCTAATTCATATAAATCCGGCACCCCTTGAAAATCAACAGTCGCTGTAAGATCACCTAAACTAGAAAGCTCACGAAACATTCTAACGGGGTCGTTACCTGTTTTAAGTAAATCCCTATGAGGACTAAACGCAATTTTCCAGCCTTCTATCGCACTATCTTTCTCAACCTCAGGTGTGCTGACAACCGCCTCTTCTGTTACAGCACCCTCGCTTTCAACACCATTGAGTTCAATCTCTAATGCCTTTTTATGCTCAGTTACCCGATGAATATCAACATCCTGCTCTCCCTGAATTGCCGTTAACATTTCTCTTAGGCAGTCAACCGATCCCAAAAGTACGTCAACAGCCGGTTGAGTCACTTGTCTGCGCCCATCACGCATTTCATCAAGCAAGGTCTCCATGACATGCGTAAAATCTGACACAGATGTAAAACCAAATGTTCCGCTTCCCCCTTTTATAGAGTGTGCAGCTCTGAAGATAGTATTTATTTCTTCATCATCCACATCTCCCATATCAAGATTAAGTAACCCTGATTCCATTATATCCAGGCCTTCGAAACTCTCTTCAAAAAAGACTTGATGGAACTGTGCCATATCAATTGACATAGACTTTCCTACTTATCAAAATTACACATCATCATGTTAGCGTCTAACCCAGGACTTTCTTGATTGTTTTTAACAATTGATCAGGATTAAAAGGTTTTACAATCCATCCCGTCGCACCTGCGGCTTTACCTGCCTGTTTTTTATCCATCCCCGACTCTGTTGTAAGCATAAGCATAGGAACAAATTTATAATTGGGTAATCCACGTAAATCCTTAATCAAGGTAATCCCATCTTTATTTGGCATATTGACATCTGTTACCACACAATCAAATTTTTGAGCTTTCGCTTTATTCAAGGCATCCACTCCATCAACCGCTTCAACAACTGTATAGCCCGCACCTTTTAAAGTGAACGATACCATTTGTCTCATTGACGCTGAATCATCTACTGCAAGTATACTTGCCACTGCTTTCTCCTGATAATAAATTAAACCTGTAAGGTGATGTATTACATCACGCTATAAAATAGTCGATAGTTTATTACGTTTTTCATTAAAAAACATCAAATTCTGTAATTGTTCAACCCCCTTTTAGAAAAGTAAGAGTCAGGGGGGGCGATT
>CAYMPX010000102.1:0-9323 GCA_964392135.1 uncultured Methylomarinum sp. | reverse complement strand
GCTCTTTAGCCTGCATTGTAATAGGCGGGCTAAAGAGCTGCGCCCCAAAATTATCGAAATTATTTCATAGTATCATCAAGCGTTATTACGCTTTAACCACCAAAAAACAAGTCCCCCATTTTCACTTAACATGGTTCAAAAAACATGACACAAAGCAATCCAGCTTTCATTTTAAAATCAATTATTCTTTGCCTTGCCTTACTGTCTACCGGTCATGCTGCTGATAACAATTTCCCGAAAAATATTGCTTTCAAGCATAACAACCACCATCTAGCACTCTTTTTAACAGGGTCTACCACACGCCAGAAATTCTTTCTGAATATCTACGACATGGCTCATTATGTAGAGCAAAAACCAACTATTTTAGACAAAAACATCTATAACACCATTTTACAGCACAGTGGCGCTAAACAAATATCAATGGTTTTCTTACGAAACCTAAGCTCGGAACAAATCCAAAAGTCATTGATGGAAGGGATTAAATTAAATACCAGCAAAGAAGAATACTTACAAATTCTTCCACAGGTAAAAGAGTTTATGCAGGCTATTGATAAAGATGTGAAACAGAATGATGAATTTATCATTCGCTGGCTTTCTGATGGCACTCTTGTTTCTGTTTTTCAAGGCAAACAAGTATGTGCCATTAAAAACGCCCTGTTTGCCAAAACATTGTGGTCAATCTGGCTGGGCGAGCAATCAATAGTCAATAGAGAAGCCTTGATAGACCAATTGTTAACCCATTCCTAAAACCATTTCATGACTTGTTATCAAAAAAACTTCGCATTTATCACGGCATGAAATATATTATAATGAGCGGTTCAATCCCTGTTATTATCACGTTTAAACCAACTTGTAAAAAATCAATATACCTCAATGAAAATTGTTAAAAAAGAGCTAAAACTGGGTCGTTTTATTGTCCCTTACCGAATCTATGGCGAAGCAAAAGAAACCATTGTTTGCATCAGTGGCGCAAAACAAACAATGGCCGCATGGCGTACATTCGTGAGTCATTTAGTCAATGATTATTCTATCGTGGTTTTTGATTTACCAGGTCAAGGACGTGCAACCATTGTTTCGGGTGAACCCGGTATCACATTTGAAGAACAAATTGAGGTGTTAGATAATATCGTCAAGGAAACCAGTCGAAATAATGGCTGTGTCATCCTGGCAGCCGCATCGTGGGGAACAATCATTGCCACAGCATTAGCGGCTCGCCAACCTGAAATTGTTAATAAAATGATTCTAGGCAGTTTTGGTTCTAAACCTAGCAAAGCGATTGTTGAAGTAATTAAAGCAGGACAAGGTCTATTTGATAATGACCAGACGGACGAAATAGCCCCGCTAATGATTGAGAAATTTGGTCAACATATTCCTGAATCGCATAAAAAACAAATGATTTTACAGTTCAAAGGCATGAGCAGAGAAGACTTTCTTAGCTTCTATGACCACTGTAAATTTGTTGAGCAAGCGTCCGATATTGAAGAATTTGTTGACCTAAGTAAAATTACCGCAAGCACGCTGGTTTTAAGTGGTGAATATGATGCCATTCTAAATCCTGGTGATGTAAAAAAAGCGGCTGCAAAAATTCCTAATTGTGATTTTAGAATAGTTGCTGGCGCAGGACATTTTCTCCATTGGGAACAGCCCGATATCCTTTACTCTTATAGTGAGTTTCTTGCGCAATCATAACTTAATCAGGTAACACCATGTCAGAGTTAGACTTAATAAGCATTAATAAGGTTGCGTTTATTGAACCTGAAGTTTTCAACCAGAGCTACTTTACTCCGCTTAAACCTGTGGTGATTACTGATATGGCAAAGTCATGGCCTGCAATAAAAAAATGGACACCTGATTTTTTTAAACAGCAACATGGTGACAAACAAGTCAAAGTCTATGATGGTAGTTTTGTGGTTCCTGGCAAGAACTATATGTCGCAGGCCAGAATACTTTCCCTGAGAGACTATATTGATAGTGTGATGACGACATCACAAGACTTACGCATGTTTTTATATAACATAAAAACCGAGATACCCAAACTCGTTGATGATATTACCTTCCCGTCTTTAGTTGATGACGTATCAAAAAGCTTTATTTTTATGTTTTTTGGTTGCAAAGAATCCGTGACACAGATGCATTTTGACATTGATATGTCACATGTTTTTCATACTGCCATCTATGGTAGAAAAACGATCGCTTTATTTCCTTTTGAACAAGGAAAAAACCTGCATCGCTATCCATTCACCTGCAGAAGCTATGTGGACATTCATAATCCAGATTTCGAACAGTACCCCGGGTTAAAAAAAGTGAAAGGCTTTCAGACAGTACTTGAACCCGGGGAAACCCTGTATATACCGAGTGGCTACTGGCATCATATTGTTTATGACGAAGCAAGTTGCGCTATTTCACTTCGCTGTACCAGCACCACATGGCAAGGTAAACTTCATGGTTTCTACAATCTAGTCATCATGTCAACTATTGACAGGTTAATGAATAAAATAGCGGCACAAAGCTGGTTTAACTGGAAGAAAAGACGGGCTTTAAAAAGCTAAGCGAGTAGTCCATCAAAAAAGAGACTATAAATTTAAGATGGATCACCAGAGATAATATAGATCTCAGGATGAGGGTTATTTTCTACAATGAAGGTCTAATTTTTTATTCATTCACTTCATGGTGAAAACCTGTCCCGTTTTAAGTTGATAGTCAAAAAATCATTCACATTGCCCTAAAATAGAACTCATTTTTTCAAAATGCGTTCTAACTCGTTTTAGTCCATCCCTTGCTTTATTCAGCTCACCCGTTTGATATTGCTTAACTAAATCAATACCCCCCTGGTGTATCACAGAATGTATTTCATCAAGTTGTTTCAACCACTTTGCGTCAAAAAGCGGCTCTCGTCTTGCTCGTTTTAACCAGTGACCACAAAAACATTCCTTTTCCATCATGATTGGCCAATGTTTTATGCTCTCTGGTGCAGATTGTATGCCTCTGTCTAAATTCACTAACCACTGATTTAAAGCAAGCCTGAAAAGTTTTATCTTGTTTTCCTTGACTGTACACACTTTATTGCCATAATTTATCCATTCTTGATTAGGGCTATAGTTAGCTAACCAGTCTATAAAATCATCTGCGGGCATAGGTCTGGAAATACCATAGCCCTGTGCATTGTTACAACCCATGGCAAGAAGCATCAAACCCTGCTCTGTTGTCTCAACCCCTTCAGCAATTATTTTTCGGTTAAACGAATCGGCTAAACCAATAACCCCGTCAATAATCGCGTAATCATTGGGATCATCGAGTACATCTCTGACAAACGTCTGATCTATTTTAATGGTATTCACGGACAAGTTTCTTAGATGAGTCAATGATGAATACCCTGTTCCAAAATCATCCAGAGCAATATTGACACCTAATGCTTGTTGACAGACTTTCAAGATGTTATTAATCGCATTGAGATCACTCAATATGCTACTTTCTAATATCTCCAGTTGTATATTTTTAGTTTTAACACGGGGATATAAGGTCATTATATTTTCAAGCTCGTCAATAAATGAAGCAGATTGAAGATGAAAAGAAGAAATATTAATACTAAGTTCAAGCTCTACACCTAGCTCATTCCATACCTTAAGTTGTTTAAACGCTTCATTAATAACCCAGCCACCTATTTTAATTTCTAATTCCGTTCCTTCCAGTATAGGTAAAAAATCAACCGGGGGAATTAATCCTTTCTCTGGATGGTTCCATCGAATCAAGGCTTCAACACCAAAGACCTTGCCTGTGCTCATAATCACTTTAGGTTGATAATATAAACACAATTCATTATTTAACAGAGCCTGCTCTATTTCTTTTAGGCGACCATGTTTTTCAATCACCTGCTGGTCTTCCTCAGGATTAAACAGGCAAAAGTTATTTTTTCCTGCCAACTTTGCCTGGTACATTGCCTTATCCGCATGTCTCATTAATGCATCTGGATCCGCATTATCCATAGGATATAAAGTTACACCAATAGAAACACTAATAGAGATTGAATAGCCATCAATTAAATAAGGTTCAGCAAGCACATGAAGAATACGCTCTAACATTATTTCGCACTGGTATTGTGATTCTATATCGCCTAATAAAAGCGTAAATTCATCGCCTCCTTGTCGTGATACCGTATCCTCATCTCTAATATTCGCTTTAATACGCTTGGCTACTTCAATCAGTAAATAATCACCTACATGATGACCATAATTATCATTAACCGGTTTAAAGTTATCTAAATCAAGAAAACACATAGCCAGCATTGTTTTATTTCGTTTACTGTGAGCAATGGCCTGGCTAAATCGATCCGCAAAAAGTGTCCGATTAGGTAATTTTGTAAGCACATCATAATGCGCCATCAGTGCTAATGTCTCTTGTTGTTGCTTAATTGAGGTGATGTCAGAAAATAAGCAGACATAATGCAATGTTTTATTATTTTTACTCTCTATTGAAGAGATAGAGAGTAATTCGGCATATAACTCCCCCCCTTTCTTACGGTTCCATACCTCACCTTGCCAAAAACCTTGTTGCTTGATACTCTGCCACATGTCCACATAAAACTCAGGACTTTGCTTTCCAGAATTAAGGAATTCTGGATTTTCACCTATAACTTCTTCACGGCTGTAGCCTGTAATCTTACAAAAAGCAGGATTTACCTCGGTAATGAATCCTTGCGTATCAGTAATCATGATGCCTTCATAGGCCTCATTAAAAATTTGAGCAAATAGTTGCAGGTTTTCTTCTGTTCTCTTACGTTCACTGATATCACGAATAAAAGCGTTAAATTCAAAACAATTATTCATCTTAATAGGCACGATACTCAGTTCTATAGGAAATTCATAACCATCACGATGCAACGCTTCGATTTCGACTGCCTGGTTTATAATTGTCCCTTCTTCGCTAGCTAAAAAATATTTTTCTTGATAACGCGCTGGAATAATAAGCTCATGTATGTTCAATCCAAGTGTTTCTTTAGCGGTCCAGCCAAAAATCTGTTCGGCTTGATGACTCCAGCCAATAATCTCGCCTTTTGAATTTATCTGAATCAGTGCATCAAGCGCTGAATCCATAATTGCCTTGATTCGTAACTTTTCTTGTTTTTCTGTCGCCATCAGGCGAGCCAGTTCTGATGCCATGCGATTAAAACTGTGTGCTAAATATTTCAGCTCACTCTTTGCATCAAATTGAATCCGCTGACTAAAATCACCTTGGGAAAAAGCCTCTGTTGCTTGTGCAATAGAGGCAATATTTTTAACGCTAACAATATAAATTCCAATAGCTAGATACAGCAGAGCCAAAAAACACAGCATGATAGTAGCTAGAGATGTATAAAGGATATTGATAGTCTCTAAACGATGCTGTTGAATGAGTGTGGTAACTGTGGGAATAAGCACTTGATAAAGTGTTTCGTAGGTCTTATCAATGGCTGTTGTCGTAACATTAAAAAAATCTTTCGCCGTGGTACGGTATTGAAATTGAAAAATATCAGACTCCACCAAATTAAAAATAAACTGGGTGTTGGTTAAAATATCATTTACTGACTGCCCAAGTACTTTTTTAATTGATGCATTATACTGCCCTGTTCTTTTTAAATTAAATACCAGCGATGTAATCGCTGTATCAGTCTTTGCCATCAGTGCATTAATTTTTAAGCGTTGCTTTTCTGTCGAACGACCTTCAGCTAATATGCCTGTCCCAAACGATCGAATTTGCCCTAAATTTTCTTGCGTTACAATCAGTTGCCCGAGAGCGGTGTTGAGTAAATAATAAATTTCAAGTTCAGGATGATTCGTTAATGTATATTCATCCGCAATGCCTTGAACTAAGGTCATTAGTTGCTTAATCAAAAAGGTATGTTGGTTAAAATTATCAGCTACAGACCATCCCATGCCCTGCTGTTTTACCAAGAGCCATTGTTGCAGTATTTCTTGCCAAGAGGGTCTGGCAGTAATATCGGAGGGCAAGTTTTCTTGCAAAACCGTAAACCAATCACTGGTTTGCCTTCGCGTTAATAGATAGGCTTGTTTAAGTTCTAAGTTGCCGTTCACAACAGCCGCTGAAAGCCCACGATGTTGCTGAAGAAACTGGATCGTTTTAAATACCGGAGAAAGTATTGAGATGCCTGTCAATGCTTGTTCAGCGGTTTTTATACGCTGATCAAGCTGGCTATAAAGTCTGACAGTGACCACTGAAAAAGCAGCTACGGTGACAATGGCTAATACCGCTATTTTTTTAGAAAAACTTAATCCCCTCATTAATGATGATGCTGGCAAGAATATCAGCGCAAATCGCCGGTTAACCCATGATGTTGGTTTTTTATTAATCATAAGTGTCCTTTTCTAGTCAATACCTTCGCCAAACCGATACGGGATTTTAAAACATTAAAGAGGGTTTGAAAGGCACCTTTCATTTTAACCCCAAAGTAGCTTACACTTTTCAGGTGAGAAAATAGCACTCATTGTAGGATGTGCTGAGGTACGAAGCGCATCAGCCAAGGTTGGTTTGATGCGCGGCCTGATGTCAGCACATCCTGCAGCTAAAGTATAAATTGGAAAATGAAGGGTGCCGTTTGAAATGAGTAGAATACGAGATCAGCACACTACAGCATTTACCAGATGCTGACTATACACGAAATCATAGTAATACTTGAAGCACTAAGTCCAAACATATCCTGAAAACCCTTAGACTTAAATAATTGTATCTACGTTTTCAGAAAAAAAGGATGATCTACCACATTAGAAATGCACATCAAATAACTTCGGCGAGTGTAGGATGGGCAAAGGCTCTTTCCTGCCTATCATTTTACATATAATGGGTACGCTACTATCGCTTTGCCTACCCTACAAACTATGTATGCTGTCGAAGTTATTTTGTGCATAATCCTAAAATAAAAAAACAGGTTTCTCACGGAACCGACCTTTTACCCTGCGCCTTTACCCCTATAAATAATATGCTTTATAGCGTGCTCATGTAATCTTATTGTCACATTCAGTTTGTAGACTAGCTATTATTGTAAGCAACCAACTACATAGCCTTACAAAAATATTATTTTTACTCAGGGGCTCACGAATGCAAAAAATTCATCAGCATTTGAACACGATCATCCAGGAGCAACAATTAACCTCGTTGTTTCAACCCATTGTGTCATTAGATAACAAAACCATTTTTGCCTATGAAGCATTGATCAGAGGTCCATCCGATAGCCCTTTGCATAATCCCATCAACCTGTTCAGTGCAGCAGAACGCTACCATCAATCATCCGCACTTGAACGTATCTGTCGTAAAACCAGTATCCAGCAGTTTATAGCCTTAAACTTACCCAGTAAATTATTTCTTAATGTCAGTCCCGAAGTTTTGCTGGCACCCGGTTTTAAAAAAGGCGAGACGCTTGCTCTCCTGGAAAAAGTAGGCCTTCCTGCATCACGTATCGTGATTGAAATCACTGAAAACCAGCCTACTGAAAATTATCAGGTCATGCGTGATGCCGTGTCACATTACCGTAATATGGGCTTTGAAATAGCACTGGATGATTTGGGTGCGGGCTATTCCGGCTTACGTTTATGGACGGAATTAATGCCTGATTATGTAAAAATTGACCGGCATTTTATTCAAAACATTGACAAAGATCCTGTAAAACTCAACTTTGTTCGTTCCATTCAAAACATGGCATCAGCGACCCAATGCCACATCATCGCTGAAGGGGTGGAAACAAAATCTGAATTTCACACGATTCAGAATATGGGAATAAACTTTGCTCAGGGTTATTATTTTGCCAGACCCATTGCCCGACCCCTCAAAGAAATACCTGAAAAAGCATTTCAAAAGGAAAAAACAAATAATAAAAACACGATTTTTAAATCCACTCATATCCGTAAAATAATGCAAGATATTCAGCCTATTTCGCCTGATACCTGCAATACTGAAGTCTTAAGTTTATTTCAGAAAAACGGCCAACTCAATATTATTCCCTTAGTAGAGGATGGCGTGCCATCTGGTCTTATCTATAAAGACAAGTTCCTGACAAAACTATTTAAAAGCCGTTACGGCATTGAATTATATGGAAATAAAGCGATAAAGGAATTTGTTGATACAGATCCTTTTATATTCGATCATCAAATTGCTATAGAAGAAGTGAGCCAACAATTAACCAATACCTTACATACTGACCTTGCCTTCATTATTACCGAAAATGGCTATTACAAAGGTATTGGAACCATAATGGATTTATTACAATTAATTACCCGTCAACAACTTGAAAATGCGCAACATGCCAACCCATTAACATTGTTACCTGGCATTACACCTATCAACAATATAATTAATAGTATGCTAAATAATCGAGAGCAATTTTCTATTGGTTATTTTGACCTTGATAATTTCAAACCATTTAATGATACTTATGGCTACGAAAAAGGCGATCTAGCCATTAAACTGGTTGCTAGATTATTGTCTGATAGTGTAGCCGATGGCTCAGGTTATGTGGGTCATATAGGAGGGGATGATTTTATTGTTATATTTACCAGTCAAGACTGGGAAGACAAATGCCAACACATTCTTGCTAACTTTCAACATGCTGTTGTTGATTATTATAGTAAAGAACATCAGCAGGCAGGTGGTATACAAGCATTTGATCGTACAGGTAAGCCCTGTTTTTACCCTTTGCTCTGTCTTTCCATAGGGATTGTAGATGACAAGGCTGTAACTCACTGCCAGTCAAATATTGAAATAGCCGACCTGGCTTGCGAATCCAAACATCATGCGAAAGAAATAATAGGCAACAGTTATTTTATCAATCGTAGAATACCCAATAACCGGACAAACTTCCCACAATCAAGCTGTTATTCCATAGACAACAACTTAAGTCTGGCCGTTTAATTTTTCAACCCCTAAGGCGAGGGTTGCACGCATATCTATGCTGGAAGAACGATTCAGACTCAGAGCGAGGTTATTTTTTACCATGAAGGGCATAAAGGTTTAATTTTTTCTTCATTGTTTTCATGGTAAAAAACTGTCCCGTTTTAAAGTTGATTTTTGCCTACATGGAGGTAGGTAAAAACCAACTGATAGGCATCCGTAACCGTGCAAAAGATAACGACATAAAGCCTGCTTTTTAAAGCATTAAAGGGATTACTTACTGTTTTTACGTTCAAACTCTGCAATTAAAGCCATTGGTTTGTTCTTTTTATTGTTTTTATTTAGAACATAAACCACTGTTTCGCCTTTGGGCCCTGAACCAATTTGAGTGTAGCGATAAGGTGCCTCGCCGACACTTAAAAATGATTGAAGGTCAGCCCATTCGCTAA